>JADJWO010000003.1 GCA_016716325.1 Nitrosomonadales bacterium | reverse complement strand
GAACTATGAACATGAATACGACTCGCTCCTTATTCCTTCCGTGTTCTGGGTTGATCGTCGCAGCCCCTGAGCCTGCTCACCGCATTCAATCATTATTACGTCGGCGCCATCTTCCTGATCACCTCCATGGAGATGGGCAGCACGGCACCCGGCCTGCTAATACCTCTATGGCGCGATGTGCGGCAATGAACCCGCTGTTCAACTGGTTGATCATCGGGCGCCATCCTGTTCGGTTGGACGCATGCTCGAAGTGGCGCGTGGATTGACGATCGGCGCCACCTTTACCGCCGCGGTGTTGTACTGGCTGGTCTGGCGCCTGCCTGCCGAACGCAACTTTGCGCTTTCGCCGCACTGGTCTACCTGACGTTCGACGACGCACTGATGTACCACGGCTGGCTGGCCTATGTCGACCTGCTGTTCATCTTCGCCGCTATCGCTGCGTTGTGGATCGCCTGTGGGAGCAGCGCCGCAACCTTAATTCCCAGCCGCCCTTTCCCTGACTTGCGCTCTTCCTCAGAGCAAGGCGTTCACCGCCCAAGTGTTTTACGGCACGGGTTCTGCTGGTCCTCTCGTGCCGCATACGCGACTACCGTGGAAACTGCTGCTCGGCCCCGTGTCGCTGGCGGCGCATGCCACCATACCGCCGGCAGTATCTGGCTTTGGTTCGCGCTGATCCCCGCCCTACCACAGCCAGAGCGTGGCGCATGTTTGCCGAGATCCTCGCAAAGCTCGCTTTCCCTGACCTCGGAGAATATGCAGCCAACTGTTCAGCAATACCTGTTGGAGACTTGGTCTGGCCTAGCAGTTTGCCGGCGGGTATATTATCTATTTGCCCCTGCGCGGTTTATCACGCAAGAAAGACCCGACCGGAACACTTCCGCGATGCATTGCTGATTGCAGCGTTGAACTTCCTGCCCCCACGGTCAGTACCGCACAGCGGCGTGCGCTACCTGATGCCGATTTATCCGCTGTTCGCGCTGATTGCTCCGCGGCTGATCTGGCGTGCGGGCGCCGCCTCGATCGATGTCACGCCCGCTGGCTGGTTGCCGCGATCGCACTCAACCTGATGCTGGGCCTAGTTGTCTTTCCTACTACCAGCATCGCGCTCTCGGCGAGAATTACGCGCTGGCCGCCAGCGACATCCTGGCGCGCACCCAGGCAACCCTTGTATATAACGGACTCGACGACCAACGGCCTGAACGTTACCGCCTATATCAACCAGCAAAGCGTTACCTGCAGCGCACGTTGCAATACCCGCCGCAGGATCTGGAATCCGGTTTCATCTCTCGATGACTCCGCGATAAACAGGGGAAACCGTCAGGTCATACCGGCTCGGCGGCGCCAAGCTGTATCAGCTATGCCGTGGCACTGCCTGCGTAAAGGGGATTACCGATAGAATGACGGCTCCGTTTTTAAGATTGCCGCAATGAAACGCATCCCGTTCAACAAACCGTTCATCATCGGTCGCGAGCTTTCCCTGATCGCGGATGCGGTGGCCCTGGGCCCGTCTCCAGGGACATGGCACATATACAAAATCAATGCCATCGCTGGTTCGAGGGAGAAGCTCGGCTGCCGCAAAGCGTTGCCACCACTCCTGCACCGGCGCGCTGGAAATGGCCGCGATCCTGTGCGACATCCAGCCCGGCAGACGAGTCATCCTGCCCTCCGCCTATCCAGTTCGTGTCCACCGCCAATGCCTTCTTGGCTGCGCGGTGCCGTGCCGGTGTTCGTGGACATCCGTCCGGACACACTGAACATCGACGAGAATCTGATCGAGGCCGCCATCACGCGCAGAGAACCAGGGTGATCGTCCGGCGGTGCATTACGCGGGTGTGCCGTGCGACGATGGATGCCATCATGGACATCGCTCAGCGCCACAAACTGCTGGTGGTGGAAGACGCCGCGCAGGCTCTGCTCTCGACATACCGGGGGCCGGGCATTGGGCAGCATCGGGCATCTCGGCTGCCTGAGTTTCCACGAGACCAAGAACATCATCAGCGGCGAGGGCAGGGCGTTACTGGTGAACGATGCGCGCTTCACCGAACGTGCCGAGATCATCCGCGAGAAGGGCACCAACCGGAGCCGGTTCTTCCGCGGCGAAGTGGACAAATACACCTGGGTGGACATCGGCTCATCCTATCTGCCCAGCGAACTGGTCAGCGCCTTCCTCTACGCGCAACTGGAACACGCCGACGAGATCATCGCCAAACGGCGCAGCATCTGCGCCGCGTACGCCCGCGCAACTGGCTCCGTTGCAGCAGGCGGGTCATCTGCGCATCGCGGAATTCGATGATGACAGCAACGGCCACCTGTTCTATGTGCTGCTCGAGAATCTGGCCGTGCGCAGCAGACTGATCCGCGCACCTCAAGGCGCGGGACATCCATCCGGTGTTCCATTACGTGCCGCTGCATTCCTCGCCGGCCGGTCGGCGATACGGACGCGAAGGCAGCAGCATGAAGGTGACCGACGACCTGAGCGAGCGCCTGCTGCGCCTGCCGCTGTTTATGAAATGAGGTCGGAAGAGATCTCGCGCACCTGCGACGCGATCCGCGAATTCTTCGCCTGACCCGGCGGCGTTACAGCGTTACAGACAGCGGCTATCCCTGACTGGCAACCACGATCCCCAGGAAGATCAATGCGGTGCCGGCCATCTTGAGCTGCGTGACCGGCTCCTGGAAGAAGAACCCGCTGGCCAGCAACACGATGATGAACGTCATCCCCATGAAGGGATAGGCATGGCTGATCTGCGACTTGGTCATCGCCGCCATCCAGAACACCGACGCCAGGAAAGCCGCGGCAAGCGCGCTGATGACCCACGGGTTCAGCAACAGATGCAACAGGAAGGCGATCTTGTCCGGCAACGCTTCCGGCAGCGCTCCGGCTTTCAAGGCTTGCCATTTGATCGCGATCTGGCCGTACACGGTCAGCGCGATGGTCATGAAGATGTAGAAGTAGCTCATGTCGTTATTCCAGATTTCGTGTAGCGAATCCCTGCGGCACCCCTCGCCCGCTTGCGGGAGAGGGGAACAGGGGAGAGGAAACGGTCACGGTGCAGACGATTCATTATCTTGAGCGGCCTGTGCCGTGACCGTCAGCCGATGATAGACATCCTGCGGATGCTTGAACGAGAACCCCAACGAGGCATACAAATTGAGCGCACCGAGGTTGGAAGCGGAGATCGAACTCCTGATCTCTTCATGGCCGGCGGCCGTAGTTCGCTGCATGCCGCGCTCCACCAGAATTTCGCACGGCCTTTGCCGCGTTGCTGTTCCGCCAGCGCATGCAGCACCAGACTGTTGCCGCTGTGGCCGATGAATCCCGACAGGGCGCCCTGCCAATACAGCCCGTAAACCTGTTCTTCATCGAGTAATTGCCGCAGCCAGTTGTCATAAGCGCAGGTCGGCGACATTCCTGCCCAGGTTGAAATCGCGATGGAAGCGACCGTGCACGAACGCGCCCATGGCCTATCGCCAACACCTGTTGCGCATCGACCTCCTTCGAGATGGTCGCATCGGGATGCCGGACGGGACGCAACCGTGCGGCATTGCAATGCGGTTCGATCAGGGTGTCGCAGTAATAGAAACCGTGTTCGTGCAACAGCCGTTTGTCCGCCAGCGGGTCGACCTTGATCGTGTGGTGACCGGCGGTCATGACTGCCTGCTGCAGCGCTACTGCGGAATGTTCGAGCAACTCCCACGCCGGCATGCCGAGCGCAACCGTATCCCATGCGACCTGCCTGATCAGCTTATTCATCGAAGGTCGCGCGCCGGACGATATACAGCGGCCGCTTTTTGCTCTCGTCAAGGTCTTGCCGAGGTAGATGCCGATGATGCCGAGCGTGGCAATGATGATGCCGCCGATGAAATACAGCGAAACGATCAGGCTGTTCCAGCCCGGAACCGGCGAACCGTAATACAGCGCGTGCCCGATGATGAGATGCCGTAGCAGAACGCAAGGAACGCCATCGCGAACCCGGAAACGTACCGACGGGCGCAACGGCTTGTCCGAATAGGCGATGATGGTCTCGGCGGCCAGCTTCCACAGCTTGGCGAAGGTATAGGTGGATTCCCCTTCGTGGCGTCCGGCGTGCGCCACCTCGATGCTGGCGGTGGGAAAGCCCATCCATTGCACCAGGCCGCCGAAGAAACGCAGCTGTTCGCGCATGCCGAGAAAATTCACCACGACCTTGCGCGACATGATGCGGAAGTTTCCGGTCTGCGCGTCATAGTCTATGTCGGCGAGATAACTGAACAGCTGTAGAACAGCCATGAAGTGGCGCGCTTGAATGGCGGATCCTGCCGCTTGCCGCGCCGCGCCAGCACGATGTCGTAACCTTCCAGTGCCTTGGCATACAGGCGGGGATCTCCTCCGGCCTGTCCTGAAGATCGCAATCCATCACCACCGCCCAGTCGCCGTGACAATGGTCCAGACCGGCGGTGATGCCGTAGTGCTGGCCAAGTTGCGGCTGAACTGGATGCCCTTCACGCGCGGATCGGCAGCCGCCAGCCGCTCGATCACCTGCCAGGAATTGTCGCCGCCGCAATCCTCGACCAGCACGATCTCGAAATCGGGCGAGATGCTTTGAAGGGCGTCCCTGAGGCGCCGGTACAGCTCGTCGAGACACTGCTCGGCCTTGTATACCGGGATGACGACAGAGATATGCGGGGCAGGACGGTTCATTCGTTCAGGTCACTCGCGTCTCAGATACACGGCCATGTCGTGTCCCTTGTCCAGCCAGGCGCCCAGCACGTTCATCATCTCGCCGGCAACCTTCGCGATGCGGTAGAGCGGCGCGGCACAGGTGCCTTTCTCGCGGAAGCGCACCCCGCGGGTATGGATGGCGGCAACGGAAAAACCCGTTTGTTGCGCCAGCCTGCCCAGCGAATCCGGCGTATAGAAACTGACATGCCCGCCATGTTTCGCGATGCTCAGGTATTCCCAGTCCGCGCCCATCGCCCCCATGCTCCAGCTTGCCGCATTGCCGGTACCGACCAGCAGGATGCCGCCCGGCCGCAGGATGCGCCGGCATTCCCGCAGCAGTTCCTGCGGGTGTTTGAGATGTTCGATCACCTCGAACAGCGTGACGGCATCGAACTGCCCATCGGCATAACCCGCGTCCTGCAACAGCCCCTGATGCACCTTCAGCCCGGCGGCCTGCGCCGTGGTGGCGGCTTTGGGCGCAGGCTCCACGCCTTCCGCCTGGAACCCGAGCGCGACGGCGGTATGCAGGAACGCCCCGCTGGAACACCCGACATCCAGCAGGCGGATCTCGCCGGGCGCACGGTCGAGCAGTTTCGCGATCCGGTCGAGGAATTTCCTGCTGCGCCGGACACGGCGCTGCTCCGACCCGGCGACCGGCAGCGTGCCCTGCGGGTCGTCGAATTCCTGCATCGATTGCCAATAATGTTCTTCGCTGCACTGGCTGACCAGTTGTCCGCATGCGCTGCAGCGCAGCAGCGCGCCTTCGGGCAGGACATACTGCGTGGTTTCCAGCGGTGCGGCGCAGCCCACCGGGCAGGTGTCCAGATAACGTGTTTCAGGATTGCTCATTTCGATTCTGCCTCAAGGAGTTCGCGGTAAATTGTCTCATATTCCTGCGCCACCACGCGCCAACTGCGTTCGAATCGCGGCACGGTTTCGCGGCGCCCCAATTCCCGTTCGACAGCGTCTGCCCACATCCCGACCGGCGCGGGAAAGCGCTAGCACAGCGCCGGAGTCCGGGGTGACATGCGCCGCCGCGCCGCATACCTCCGAAACCACGACCGGCACCCCTGGCCGCCATCGCCTCGCTGATCACCATGCCGTAAGGCTCCGCTCTGGCGGGGTGCAGCAGCACGTCGAACCCGGCGTGATGCGACTGGTCGCTCCAGCCCGCCAGCTCATAGCCGCCCTGCCAGCCGGCAAACAGATGTCTCACCTGCCGGCGGCCGCCCCACCACGCGGAATCGCAGGGCGGGACGCTTGCGGCGCAATGCCGCAACGACTTCGACGGCCAGCGGCAAGCCCTTGCGCTGCCATTCCTTGCCAACGAAACCGACCACGCCGCCATCGGCCGGGACCTCGCGCGGTTCGCGTACCGCGCCGGCCGCCACGCCCGGCACGACGGGCCCGGTCAGCTTGTGCGCCAGCTCCGGATAGTAATGCGCCAGCCGCTGCCTGATGAACTGCGAATTCGGCACGATGCATCGTGCGGCGCTCAATTCGCGCCGCTCCAGGAACAACTGCATCGCGACGCGCAACGAAACCTTGCGCCACCACGGCATGTCGCGCACCGACGCGAACGGCGGGCCATGGAACGTGGTCAGATGATGCGAAGCCAGGCGCTCATGGCTGTGGATCAGCCAGCCGGGATGCGGGTTATCGGCCAGCCAGCGCGCGACGCGTTTGCCGAAGCGCAGCAGCGACAACCAGCGCGGGCGCGGCGCGATGGCGCCCAGCTCGTGCACGGCGATGCCATGCGGCTTTTTGGCAAGACAGACCTCGCACAACACCTCGACCTCGTGCCCCAGTTCGCGCAATTCGCGCGTCAGTTCCCAGACATAGCGCTCCATGCCGCCCACCGGCCCGTAGCGCCGCACCACGTGCAATATCTTCATAGGTATTGGTCCACGCCCAGCTGCGCACGGATGTGCGTCGCCTGTAGCGCCTCGTGCAGGCGCTGTCGGTTCTCCGCAAGGTTGGCGCGGTCGTTCTCGCGATGCCACAGGTGGAACACCGGCACTGCGAAACGCGCCGACTTGTTGTGCACCCCGGCGCGCAGCAGCCGTATCACCAGGTCGGAATCCTCCAGCCCCCAGCCGGTATAGCGCCTCGTCCAGGCCGTTCACGCGCAGCAGGTCGTCGCGCCACGCCGACAGGTTGCAGGTCTTCGCGCCCTGCCAGCGCGTCGGCAACCGCCTGCGCAGCCAGCCCATGCCGGGAACCCGCAGCAACGGCAACAGGCGTTCGATCTGTTCCGCGCTGGCGCGCGCGCAGCCAGTCGCGCCTTCCCCACAGGTGGATCGGCAATCTGTCGCGCAACACCTGTTCGGTGAACGCCTGCGTCAGCATCAGGCGGTTGCCGGACAGGAACCAGCCGCGCTCCGCCAGACGGCGGTGGCTGGCGACGAAATCCGGCGGCAGCACACAATCGCCATCGATGAACACGATGTAGTCCGCAGTGGTGGCCGCCAGCGCACGGTTGCGGATCGCGGCAGCGCGGAACCCTTCGTCCGCCTGCCAGACATGCGTAACGGGGAACGGCGCGCGTGCGCCGTAAGCCGCAACCAGATCCGCCGTATCCTGCGTGGAACCATCGTCCGCGATGATCACCTCGAAATCCGCGTCGGTCTGCGCCAGACAGCCCTCCAGTACCGCGGCCAAGGCGTCGGGGCGGTTGTAGGTGGTGATGATCAGCGCAATACGCATCACGATTTTCTGTTCAGCAGCATCAGTTTCAGGTAGCGGTAGTACGTGCCCTCGGCATTGGAAACCGCCAGCATGAAGCCTTCGCGCCCGTCGAGGAATCCGCCGCGCAGCACATAGGTGCGGAAGAAGCTCCACAGCCCGCGCAGCACCGCGCCGGACAGCGAGGCCTGCCTGCCGCGCCGCTGCATCATCGCCGCCCCCGCCGATGAATACTGGTTGACCTTGCGCAGCACCTCTTCCAGGTCGTCGAAAGCGTAATGCAGCAACTCGCCATCCAGCAGGCCGGTCCTGCCTTCCACCCGCAGCCGCTCGTGCACCAGGTCATCGGAGAACCTTGCCGCATCGCGCCGGAACAGACGCACGATGCGATCCGGGTACCAGCCTGAATGACGCATGAAGCGGCCGCAGTAGCTGGACAGGCGCGAGATCTCGTAAGCGGCATGCGCATTGTCCGTATCCGCCAGCACGGCCTCGATGGCAGCGCGCAGCTCCGGTGTCACGCGCTCGTCGGCATCGATCGAGAACACCCACTCTCTTGTCGAATGATCCAGCGCCCGGTTCTTCTGTATACCGAAACCCGGCCAGTCGCAGACGAACACGCGCGCGCCCATCTCGCGGCAGATCTCTGCCGTACCGTCGCTGCTGCCGGAATCGACCACCACGATCTCGCCCGCCCATGCCACCGATTCGAGACAGGCGCGAATGTTCGCCGCCTCGTTCCGGGTGATGACGATGACGGAAAGCCCGCGGCCAACCGGGGTGGTGCTTGCCGCGCCTGTGATTTCATCAGCCATGTCTCGCCACCTTGAGATTCGCAAACAATACCGCCGTCATGAACGCGAAGAACAGCCCGTCGGAATGATCCAGCAGCGCCGAGTTGACCAGGCAATTCGCCATATACGCCAGCACCAGTCCGCGCGCCGCATCCTGTTCGAACGGGGTTTCCAGCAGCGGCGCGTAACGCCACTGCGCATAAAACAGGTACAGCAGCAGCGCCAGTCCAGCCAGGCCGCATTGCACGGTCACCATCAGGTATTCGTTGTGCGGGTTGTGCGTCCGCAAGACCTCGCTGCCCTCGACCTGCCGCGCAAAAGCCGCCTGAAAACCGCCGGTGCCCACACCGAACAGCGGGTGCTGCTGCACGATCTGCAGGGTATTGTAGTAATAATCGCGCCGCTGGCCAGTCGAGCTCTCCCAGCCGTGGTTCGGCTGCCATGCCTGGAACTCGTCCGCCACCATGGACACCCGGTCGTGCAGGCGCGGCGAAGCAAGAAAGGCTGCGCTCGCCATGCCGGCCAGCAACAGCAGCGCTGCGGTAGCATGCCGCCAGTCCCACGCTTTGCCGCGCTTATGTCTGTGCCGCGCCAGCGTCGTCCATGCGAACCAGCCCAGCAGCAGCAACAGGATCACGTAACCGGTGCGTCCCTGCACCATGAACAGCACGTTGATCCCGGCCAGTCCGGCGTACGTCCCCCAGGCCAGCCGCGCGCCGGACGATGCCGCTTCGCGCAGATTGAGCAACGCAAGAAAGGCGCCCATCGCCATCATGTTGTTCTGCGTGATGTGGCTGTGGAAGATCACCGGGTTATCCATGGCTGCCCACACAGGCATCCATGACTGCACCGGCAGCCAGCCCAGGCCCACCAGGTACGACAGCAGCAGGGTCGCCCCCATCGCCGCGAGGAAGGCGTATTGCGCCCGGCGCCGGGCGATCTCGCCGGACAGTATCAGCATGAACATCGGGATGAAGGCCAGGTCGGCGTATTTACCCAGGATGCCGGCAGCCTCGCGCAACGGCGTCTCGCCGTAGAACATGGCGGCAAACAATCCCAGGAACAGCAACCACGCGGCGCGCGCGACGGGATGTTGCACAGCCGTCTGCCAGATGGAGCGTGCGTTGAACAGCGCGCCGAGCAGAACGATCGCCAGCAGCAGATTGTCCAGCGCCACGGAAACGGGTACGGCAAGACCGATCAACACCGTGCTCACGCGCAATGGCGGCATGACAAAACGCTGCGCCAGGGTCGGAACGGTGCCCGATCTCACGGCTGCTTTTCCTGCCGCGATGTCGATGGCGTCGGATTCGGCTGGTATTCGGGCACCCAGGACTTCAGTTCGCTTTTCGCCTTTTCGTCGGCCATGGTCGCCGCGCCGATCCATTCCAGCAATCGCGCCAGCCAGTCCGCGTCGACCTGCCGCGCCTGCGCGATGCGCAACTTGGGATGCGGCGTCGGCAGGGTGTGTTCGTTGTCGGCCAGCAGCTCCTCGTAGAGTTTCTCGCCGGGACGCAGACCGGAGAACTCGATCCGGATCTCGTCTTCAGTGAACCCGGACAACCGTATCAGGTCCCTGGCCAGGTCGGCGATCCTCACCGGCTCGCCCATGTCCAGCACGAAGATCTCTCCGCCCTGCCCCATCAACCCCGCCTGCAACACCAGTTGCGCCGCCTCGGGAATGGACATGAAGTAGCGCGTGATCTCGGGATGGGTCACGGTGACCGGTCCGCCCTGCGCGATCTGTTCACGGAATTTCGGGATCACACTGCCGGTGCTGCCCAGCACATTACCAAAACGCACCATCACGAAACGCGTCAAGGGTTGAAGATCGCTTTTCACGTTTGCCCCCTCGCCCGCAAGCGGGATAACCAGCGACTTGGCTGCGGTTGTTTGCAGCCTAGTCGAATGGCTAGTTGTTTCACCCAGAGGGTTGGGGTGAGGGGCTTCTTTCCGGGAGGAAGGCTGCAATGCCTGGCAGACCATCTCGGCCAGCCGCTTGCTCGCGCCCATCACATTGGTCGGATTCACCGCCTTGTCGGTGGAGATCATCACGAATCTGGCGACACCGTGCCGCTGTGCCGCGCGCGCCACCGTCCAGGTGCCCAGCACGTTGTTGCGGATCGCCTGCCAGGCGTTGTGCCGCTCCATCAGCGGCACATGCTTGTAGGCCGCCGCGTGGAACAGCACATCCGGCCGGTACTGTTGCATGACCTCGTCCACCCGTGCGGCATCGCGCACATCGCCGGCCAGATAGATGCAATGCAGGCCGGGAAAGGTCTGCCGCAACTCCTGTTCGATGGTGTACAACGCGAATTCGCCCTGTTCGAGCAATACCAGCGTGGCCGGCGAGAAACGCGCGATCTGGCGGCACAATTCGGAACCGATCGAGCCGCCTGCACCGGTCACCAGCACGGTCCTGCCGGTCAGCAGGCCATGCAGGCCGGCCTCGTCCAGTACTACCGGGTCGCGACCCAGCAGATCGTCCAATTCGATGGCACGCAGCTGCGACACCGACACCTTGCCGCTCATCAGGTCGTCGAACGAGGGAACGGTCAGCGCCTTCACACTGGCGCAGGTACAGAGCTCGACCGCGCGCTTGCGCTGCTGGTGCGAGCCGGACGGCATGGCGATGATCACCTGGCGCACGCCCAGCCGCGCCACCCATTCCGGCAACTTATCCAGACCGCCCAGCACCCGCACCCCGTTGAGCGTGCGCCCGTGCTTGTCGGTGTCGTCATCCAGGTAGCCCACCAGCCGCAATTCCCGGCTTCTTGAAAGTTCCCTGGCGAGACTCACCGCCGCGTCACCCGCGCCCAGTATCAATACCGGTTCGCCGTGCAGTTTCACTTCACCGTACCAGCCCTGCTCCTTCCAAACGCGGTAGGCGAAACGGCTGCCGCCCATCATCAACAACAGCAGCAGCGGATTGATGACCAGCACCGAACGCGGCACGACCAGGTCGGCGCGCAGCATCCACAGCACGAACGGGATGGCCACCGCCGCCAGCAACACCGCCAGCGCGATGTTGCGCAGGTCGTTGAGGCTGGCATAGCGCCAGATGCCGCGATACAGGCCGAAGCGCCAGAACACCGCGACCTGCAGCGGAACCACCCAGATCAGGGTCTGCTGCAACTCCACCGCGAAATTCGGCGGCAACTCGAAATTGAAGCGCAACAGATACGCGCAGGCCCAGGCCAGGATCGCTGCCACGATATCGTGCAGCATCGCCAGTGCGGCCTTGCCACTCCAGCTACGCGCCATCGTTGCCTCCTTGCCCGGCCTGATGCCGCAACCAGCGGCGATCGACCCACATCGACAGCCCCAGATAGATCGTTCCCCACCACGCCAGCAGGCCGCCCTGACCCATTGCATCCAGGCCGACACCCCATAATGCGGAGATCCCTGCCAGCAACATCAACAGGTATTCGGCCAGCGCGGTGTTGCGATGTCCCCAGCCCATCTGCACCAGACGCTGGTAATAATGGCTGCGGTGCGCCTGCGCAAGTTTCTCGCCGCGTCGCAGGCGGATGAACAGCGTCAGGGTCGCATCGGCGACGAACGGCGAAAAGACCAGTATCGGGAACCAGAACGGCCAATAGCCTTGTTGCCAACCCCACACGCCGAAAGTTGCGGCAAGGAAACCGAGCGTGATGGAGCCCGCGTCTCCCATGAACATCCTGGCCGGGTGGAAATTATGGTAGAGGAAACCCAGCGCCGCAGCGCCAACCGTGAGATTCAGTATGGCGAAAGCCTCGTTGCCGTTCATCAGCCCGGCGATCCCGTAGAAGCTGAAGCCGAACAGCGCCATGCCGCCCGCCAGCCCGTCCGAGCCGTCCATGAAGTTATACAGATTGGTCATCCACACGATGAACAGCACCACCGGGACGGCCCACAACAAGGGAACGCCCGCCCCCGACACGGCGACCAGCGCAGCGATAAAGTGCCCGACCAGCCGCGTGCGCGGCGACAGGTTGCGTATGTCATCCACCAGCGACAATGCGAACAGGCCCAGCGCAGGCAACACGATCCACCATGCCCAGAACTGGAACAGCAGCCCCCAGCCGGACAGGACGCCGGCCACCAGTGCGATGCCGCCGGTACGCGGGATCGGCTCGGTGTGCAGCGAACGTTCGTTGGGAATGTCCTGCAGCGTGTCGCCCTTGTTCCGGCTCAGGATCAGGGCCGTCACCATCGTGACGAAAGCCGAGATCAGCGGGGAGTAATACGTCATGCGGTTTTACCGTAGATTGAACGGCACGCATTTTAACAGTTTATGCGCGATGCTCCGCCCGGTTTATGCCCGGCAACGCGATGCATTCCCGGTGAACCTGCTGTGCGGTGATCGCCAGTTGGCAGGGCGGAATGCCATCCGCTGTTTCAAGCTTCGGACAATCGCGCTTGAAGCACGGCGCGCAATCCATGCCGCTGGTGAGATGCCGGCACGACTTGCCGGGGATACCGCTGTAATCCGGATCGGTCGGGCCGTGCAGCATGACGCCGGGAATGTCGAGTACCGCCGCGAGATGGCCGATGCCGGTCTCCACGCTGACGAAGGCGCGCGCATGCAGCAGGACGCTCATCAATCCGCTCAACGACAGTCTGGGCAATACTTGCGCATGTTCGCCGCCCGCTGCCTGCAGACGCTGCGCGCGCTGGTGCTCCTCTTCGTTGCCCCAGGGCAACAGGCAGTTCCAGCCCGATTGCGTCAGAAGACGGATCAACTCCAGCCATGAGGATTCCGGCCAGTATTTGCTGTTCCAGGTCGTGCCGTGCAGCAATACCAGATACGGTTGCGCGGCGATCTCCCCGAGTTCGTCGCCGAACGCGACCTGCATCTGCCGCCGGCGGAAATCGTCGAGGCCGTAGTCGGCCGGCTGCGTCACATCGGCATCGAACAGGCGCGCCACCAGTTGCCGGTTCTTCTCGACCACATGCAGCCCGTCCGGCACCCGGACCGTCTGTCTGTAGAACCGGGCCGCCTGGGATTCGCGCGCGCTGTGCGCATCGAAGCCGGATACCGCAACGCCGGCCAGCCGTGCCAGCATTGCGCTCTTGAGCAATCCCTGCGCATCCAGCACGATGTCGTACTGCTCCGCCTGCAGTTGCCGGCGCAGACCTCCAGCAGGGCCGGTAATTTCCACCAGGTCTTTTTGTGGGCGCGCAACGGCACGGCGATCACCTTGTCCACCGCCGCATGCCAGCCCGCCATCTCGGCGAAGGCGGGCTCCACCAGCCAGTGAATCTGCGCCTCCGGGAACCGGCGATGCAGATCGCTGATGGCCGGGAACAGGTGCAGGATGTCACCTAGCGAAGACAGTCTTACGACTAGTATTTTCATTGTTATTGATCTTTCCGTAATTCATCCCAAACAATGCATTGGGTGAAGAACGTCTATGTAGGAGCGCAATTTATTGCGCGATTTGAACGCATCGCGCAATAAATTGCGCTCCTACACAACACCTAACGACCGAATGGACTATTTGCGTCCATAACACATCCATTTTCAGCAGCCGCCAGAGGGCATATCCATGGATATGGCTGCATTCTAGTGGGCGCGCGCGGACGCAACAAATGTTTTTCTTGAGTCACCCGCCCAACGACACTACCATGCGCGTCATCGTAGCAACCAAGCCATCGTCGCCGGATGAGACCCCTTTACACCGTTGTACTGCTGCTGGCGCTGCCGCTGATCCTGCTGCGCCTGCTGTGGCGCGCGCGCAAACAGCCCGAATACCTGCATCACATCGGCGAGCGCTTCGGCCGTTATGCCGTGCGCTGCGACCAGCCGGTCATCTGGCTGCATGCCGTGTCGGTGGGCGAGACCCGCGCCACGCAAAACCTCGTCGCCCGGCTGCGCGAGAACTATCCCGCGCACCGCATCCTGATCACCCATACCACGCCCACCGGACGTGCCACCGGTGAACAGATGTATGGCGACGACGTGCTGCGCGCCTACCTGCCCTACGACTACCCGTTCGCGGTGAACGGTTTCCTGCGGCACTTCCGGCCGCAACTGTGCATCCTGATGGAAACGGAGATCTGGTTCAATCTGATCCATGCCTGCCGGCGCAACGACATTCCCCTGCTGCTGCTGAACGCGCGCATGTCGGAAAAATCCGCTCGGGGTTATGCGCGCTTCGCGCGGCTGAGCCGCAGCGCGCTTGGTGCGCTCGCCGCAGTGGGCGCGCAAACGGAGGACGACGCGCATCGTCTTGCCGGACTGGGCGCCCATGACATCACTGTGACGGGCAACCTCAAGTTCGACATCGAACCGCCGCCCGCAATGCTCGAACGTGGCCGGCAATTGCGCGAGCAGTTCGGTATGGCGCGCAAGGTATTCCTTGCCGCCAGCACCCGCGAAGGGGAAGAGGCATTATTGCTCGATGCATTGAAAGACGTTCACATCCCCGGCCTGCTGCTGGTCATCGTGCCGCGCCATCCGCAACGTTTCGATACCGTCGCCGACCTGTTCGCACAACGCAGCATCACGTTCCGGCGCAGGAGCGATAACCGCCCGGTTCCGGCAGACACTCAAGTGGTGTTGGGCGACAGCATGGGAGAGATGTTCGCGTACTACGCTGCCGCCGACGTCGCCTTCATCGGTGGCAGCCTGCTGCCCTATGGTGCGCAGAACCTGATCGAAGCCTGCGCAGCAGGCACGCCGGTACTGGTCGGGCCGCACACTTTCAACTTCGCGGAGGCGACGCGGCTGGCCGTTGCTGCGGGCGCCGCCATCCAGGTACCTGATGGTGAAACATTGGTCGCGGAAGCCCGGCGCCTGCTCAACGACCCGGATGCACTGGCGGAGATGCGCAAACAGGGTATCGTCTTTGTGGAACGGAATCGCGGCGCGACAGACGAATCGCTACGCATCGTCACTTCACTGCTGACAGCTCCCTGATCGCCTGTTCGTGTTGCATCAGAACCGGGCGCTCACCCTGCGCAAGCAGCCGCATCACCTGTTGCACGCAATCCTGCAAGTCATGTTCCGCCGTGTTCACCGCCAGTTCCGGATGGTCCGGGGCCTCATAGGGCGAGGAGATTCCGGTGAAATTGCTGATCTCGCCGGCGCGCGCCTTCTTGTACATGCCTTTCACATCGCGCTGTTCGCACACCTCGAGCGGGCACTGGCAGAATATCTCAAAGAACTCGCCCGGCGGGACCATCCTGCGCACCTTGTCGCGCTCGGCCTGGAACGGCGAGATGAACGCGGTCAGCACGATCACGCCCGCCTCCATGAACAGCTTGGACATCTCGCCGATGCGGCGGATGTTCTCCACCCTGTCCTCCGCAGAGAACCCCAGGTCGCCGCACAAGCCGTGGCGCACGTTGTCGCCGTCCAGCACGAAAGTCCTGCATCCCATCCGGTGCAGGGTCTCTTCCACCTCGTGCGCCAGCGTGGACTTGCCCGAACCGGACAGGCCGGTGAACCACAGGATCGCCCCGCGATGACCGTTCTGCGCCTCGCGGCGCGCGCGCGTCACCGTGGCGTGATGCCACACTACATTGTCCGAAACCGGCGCTGCCTTTTCATCTACCATTTCCACCCTCTGATTTTTTCCAATAGTACCTTGTCGGCTGCCGCCAACACCGCGAAAGGCGGATTATGCAGGTCAGCCTTGTTGTAACGCAACGATTCGCCGTGGCTGTCGCACACGATGCCGCCCGCTTCCAGCACGATGCCGTGCGCGGCGGCAGTGTCCCATTCCATCGTCGGACCGAGCCGCGGGTAGAGATGCGCGCTACCCTCGGCCACCAGGCAGAGCTTCAGCGAACTGCCCATGCTGACGAACTCGCCGCCGCCCAGATGCGCCACCAGATCATCCTGGCGCGGATCGCTGTGCGAACGGCTGCCCACCATTTTGAGTTGCCCGTGCCCGTCATGCACCGCGACCCGGATGGCGACCGGCGCCTCGTCGCCGCGCTGCCTGAACGCGCCGCCGCCCCGCTCGGCGAAATAACTCAGCCCGAGTGCCGGTGCATGCACCACACCCATCACCGGTGCGCCGTCCTCGATCAGCGCGATGTTCACGGTGAACTCGCCGTTGCGCTTGATGAATTCCCTGGTGCCGTCCAGCGGATCGACCAGCCAGAATCGCCCCCAGTGGCGGCGCACCGAATAAGGGATTTCGGCCGCCTCTTCGGAAAGGATGGGGATGTCGAGTGCAAGCTTCGACAGACCCTCGACGATGACGTGATGCGCAGCCAGATCCGCCAGCGTCAGCGGCGATTCGTCCGCCTTGCTGATCGCGCCTGCATCGCCGCTGTGATACACGGCCAATATCTCCTGCCCCGCATTCCGCGCGATACTGATTACGTCTTGGATCATCATGGCTTCCCTACTCCCTTGCCCAGTTCGCCTGCTTAATCAAAAATGCGCCATGTCCTGACACGCCTGAAAATCCTGTAAACGGCTCTTGCCAACACCCGCCGGGCACTAACCTGATTCGCCATCCAGGCTGCCCACTCGTCATATTCAATGGCGAAATCGCCTTGCATCCCGCAGGCTTCCGGGAGCGGTGCATCATTCTCAATGATGCCACGAAGAATGGCTGGATGATGGAACGCCTCATAGCGCTCGCGTCCCAGCCTGCCTGCCTCCTCCAGAGCATCGACCGTCAGCGAAGTACAATAGTCCAGCAACTCGTCCGGATAGCGCCAACTGAACGCCCCGTCATAGACCATGTCCGTCCCGCCCATCATGCGCGAAAAGGCATGTCGGTGCAGCGCGATCGGGATACCCGCCCCCATCACTTCTACCGACGTAAGTGCTCCCCCATATGGGAAAGATGCGATGTACAGATCGACCTTGTGGTCATGCAACGCCTTCCAGACACTGGGCACCCAGGGAATGTAAACGAACCGATCCATGCCGACCCCCAGTAGCTTCAATCCCTTTCGAATTTTGAATAACGCCCAAGGTGTCAACCTGCCGATATGGATATGCCTGCCACCCGTGATACTTAATAGCCTGGGCAGAAGCTCTGTATAGCTTAAAAAATATGGGATTTCGATCTTGTTCGATCGACCTGCCGTACAGGTGGTCAGCCTGCCATCCGGCATAAATGGATATGCCCTAACCCCCTTGTCTTCGGCCGTCAGGGGAATATAGACATTAGCTATACCCAAAACATTGCGACAATTATGGAAACCCATCGGATGGAAATCGATATGCCTGAGATGCGGCACATACATTCCCAGGCACAGATGATGGTCGCCATGATGGCAAAAACTGGCATCCAACCCCATTTCCGGCTGAATCGCCGCAACAGCGACACTATCCTGATGATGATTCAACAGATAGACCTTGCCTGGCCGCATCTTCAACAGGCGGGTCTGCAGCCATGACAAGCGTTGCAAATAGCTCCCTTTGGGCGCTTGCTCTATGGTCAGATTGGCTTGTCCTGCCATGCCGGAACTCATATGATCGGCATCGGATCTGCCGCACAGATCGGTCGACAAAATGATATGCCTTGCCGTTGGCCGGGCACGAATGAAATCCTCGATCACACGCGTATGACCGCCGGACCGTTGGATGCGAGTGACGATGTAGACGATGACGCCCGGCTCGTTTCCGGCAGTCGGTGGCCCGGCCACGTCACTTCCGATCTCTTCGAGATTGAGTGCACCGATGCGCTGGCACAATTCATCGAGCGTCCTGGAGCCGAAGACCTGTGCCGTGCACAAAGGCTCAGTGAAGATGCGCTCCACGAAGTCGCTGATCACCCTCAGGCCGCCATCCAGTTCGCGCCGGGCGAGCATACCGGAGACATGCTCCGACAGCGACAGAACCGAATGCATCGAAGATCCCATTACCATCGCGCTACGCCTTTAGTGTGAGTCCCATCGACTCGACGCATTCGGCGACTTCGTTATAATTCTCAATGGTATGGGCGATGTCCTTGATCATGACCTTATAGTCCGTATCCCCCAAATGATCCCTCGGCAGTCCAAGAAAGTCGAATATTCTTGCGAAGAAGGCCGACTTATCTTCGAGGAAGTCCTCATATGTGACGACACATATCTCAAAGCCATCATCTTTCAATCGTTGTATGTCCCCTTCAACGCAAGCCAGCTCCCACCTGACCAGCATCTGGAACTCCTCAAGATTGATAAAATAACGAGTCTCGTCCTCGTAGTCTTTAATGCTATTGAACCGCCCCCTCATCTTGGCCACCATGCCGGACAGAACCTGGCGCGGCGCATTCCGGGTCAGATAGATTGCCTTATACCCCCCTTTTTTCAATAAGTCGGTCAGATATGGTCTCTCTTCAAAATGATGGCTAAGCAACTTGAAACAGAAACCTTTTGCCCCGATACGGACTGCCTGGCGCTCTGAATCAGCCAGATATTTGCTGGCCAAGCAGCGCTCCATTCCGAGACGGGATAGTGCCTTCCGATGCCATGCATCTTTTATCCAGAAGTCGAACGGGAGGTGTGTCCCCCAAATTGTTTTTCTCTTGATTTCCTCTCTATCCCGCGCCTTATAGTTTGCGAACAGCTCCTGTGTCGCGCTAATACTCGGCGACTTCAGGAGATGATCCATAATGGCCGTGGATCCGGTCCTGCCGCGAGTCAACATAAAGAATTTCACACTCCCCCCTTCTGACAGACCTCTTCTTCCGCCGCCAGATTCTGCAGCAACCCTCATAGCCCACCACCATGCTTCCTGCACCACCAATCTGCATTCCAACCCTGCCTGTCGCCGGCACCTATCTTCACGTTCATCGCCCAAAAGGACATCTCTCTCGCCCCCGCAAAGACATTGCCACGATGCATCAGCGGTCAGTATTGGTGCCAGCACCGGACCGCCTCAGTGCCGAAACGATCCCGAACAAAGTCATACACCGGGCGATATGTTTCGAATATCGCCCGCTTCAATGATTCATCTATCTGGTTCACCGCTCTGGACGGGTTGGGGTTGTACGTGAAATCCGGCATCTCCAATGGGATCGAGAGGAATTCCGCCAAGCGCCGGATTGACGATGCATTAAAAAGCGATTCATAAAATGAATATGCAATCTGATCACCTGAAAAGACGCTCTCCAGATTGCGTATGGTCATGTCATAACGTGTACGAATCCGGAACCCCTCTGAGTCATATACGTCTCGAAGCAGCGCGTTTTCTTCATCCGCCGAGGGCAATAAACCTCGCATTTTGAAATGCAGTCGCGCCGCTGAAATACAACGGTCGATCGGATCCCTCATTATAAGGATGACCCGGACGCGGAATCCCCGCCCTTCGAGTCCCGCTTTTATCAGCTGCAGCGCCTCGACTGGCAACCCCGAGTAGGACGGAGTTATATCTCCAGTCAGCAATACGTTCGTGTCGCGATTGACCAAGTCTCTGAAATAATTGAAATAGTTGTCAGGATTGCCGCAGAAGTCCAGCAAACGGAATACAGGCGATCTGCTATCGAACGGGAACACACCCTTGCAATACAGCTCATTCGCCTCTCTCATGCGATTCTCGATAATGTAGCTGCATGCGGGCACATACAATGCATCAAAGACATGGTATTCCTTCGCGAATCCCATATCCGTGCAAGGATGTCCATTCAAGAACTTGTACAACCAAGTTGTGCCGGCTTTCTGACTGCCCACACCCAGAAGGAATGTCTTGTCCATTTTTCTATGTTTTCATCCCAGCGAGCGGCACCCTCTGATAAAACCTTTTTTTGGCCGCCATATTCCTGCTTACACCGACGCTCCGCCTTACTGGAAAATCCCGCGCTTCTTGCTGGCCCAATACCCCGAGACGATCATCGCTAAACGCATCCAGTTCAGGCAATGAGAATTCCGGAGCATAGCCAAGATGCAGCATCTCGGAATAGCATATCTTTTCGACAGCCATGATTTCTTCACGGGACAGTTCCGACACGAATTTCCGTTTGTTTTCTTTCAGAACGCCCTTATCCAGATTGCTCCATGCCTTCTGCATGGAGGCATTCTTGCGCGTTGTCTCATCCTTGTAATATTCGAGGATACCCTCCTCATACTCCAGCCCAAGGAAATCGCAGATCCTTGAAACGACACCCTCGGTATCCCCGATCAAATCCTCATACTTGACGAATATCGCCTTACCGGCCTTTCTCAGTTCGTTATAGTTCTTCAGCGAATTCTGCTGATCCTTCTTCCATTGCCTTGCGGCATTCACCACACCTCCCTCATGTTCCGGATTTTTCTTCCATGAGAGTGCCATATCCCTGGGATCCCGCACCTGATAGATATACTTTGCATCGGGAAAGTTGATCAGCAGGAAAGGCTGGAATTCGTAAACCTGGTTTTCCTTGATGAATACATGCTTTTTTCCATTCGCGCGCGCCTCCTCGATGAATATATTCCTGATCAGCTCCGCAATATCGCCGCACGGTGCCAGTTTCCGCAGATCATCCAGCGAGAAAGACCTTTTCCACACTGAGAACTCGACACTCATCAGGTTGTGGATGTCTTGCAACAAACTCATCCAGTTCTCTTCGCGCCAGATGTCCTCATACCTGAACAGATTCCTCGCCACGGGATTGATGATGTGTTTTGTCGAAGGCCCGCAAATCGCCGAATGACCGTTCAGCAATTTCACAATCAGATTGCTGCCCGACCTTTCAGAACACATCAGAAATGTCATTGACATGGTTACTTTCCTTGAAATCCGGCCAGCGCACCAGCGATCCCGATATCCAATGGCAGAATCCGGGACACTTCGAAAGCGCCTTGCGATTGATAAGGCGCGACAATGCCGCAGCCGTTCGCATTCAGTCTTTCCACCAAGGCGTCATAGCACGCACCCGGCGCGCGGCAGAACTCCTCATACCCAACCACCAGCTTTCTGGAATCGTCCACGGCCGACATCCCCAAGGTAACTGCCTTGTTGATGTAATGCACCTGACCTGCCGCCTGGGTGACGGATTCAAGATTCTTCAATTGCTCATATTCGGGAATCTTGAACGAGTACCAGGCATCCTCGCTTCCGAGCTGGCGTTTCCTCGCCTCCAGCACCGAGGCGACATTCGCGACCGGATCGCGTTTGATCTGGATGAATAATGCATTGCCGATGATCGAGTCGAGGAATGGAATGTTGTAATTGAACAACATGCCCTTGGACGCAAACGGTTTCTGGAACACATCCATCATGCCCGCCAGCTCGGCAAGCATGGTGTCCGTATCCATGCTCTGTCTCAGCTGTGCATCTGTCCACACATCGCGCCCCGGCTCAGCCAGAAAACGTCGCCAGAAATACCAGAATTCGTTCGGCGCCAACACACCTGTGGTCTTGCCATTCTGGGAGCGGTATTCCACCCGCTGCACGAATTCGCCCAGTTCGTTGCGGAAATTGTATCGCGGGTCAGTCAGCAACAACTGTATCTTGGCTCCGATTACTGGCGCCTGATAGAAGCGCGACAGCAGGTTGGTCGGATAGGCCACGAGGCCTGTGTTGGCGAGCCATTGCATAAACAGGGTGGTACCGCTCCTGTGCGGCCCCATCACCAGAACCACCGGGTACTTCGCTTCCGAATGATCTCCCAGGACTCTCTGTTCAGCCACCCACAACGATGAATTGATGTCCTTCAGCAAAAGCTCCAGCTCCATATTGCGCGAGAAGCCGGAGGTTCTTCCGTCGTCCGCGCCTTGACTTGGAATCATATATCTCCCTTCCGGATGATCGATACGATCCTTTGCATGTCATCACGGCCATATCGCTGATCAACCGGCAAGGGCAGCAGGTTTCTGATCATTTTCTCCGCCCACGCATCTCCGACTCTGCCGAGCGCTTCTGGCCAGTAGGTCGGGACAAATATCCGGTTTGCAATCATGCGCTGCCTGAGATCTCGGTCGTTGGTAATGAATGGATAACATAACGGCGCGGCGGCTTCCGCTACGTCAATCTCGAATGGGTTGATACCGCTCAACTCGCGATGCAGGAACATGAAGTTCTCATGTCGTACACTTCTGGCTCCGTCGAAATCGACCGCGCCGAGGATACGTTCGGTCAATTCCGACATCCGCTTCGGTTCACAACCCGACAAAGTTTCCTCGGCATGCCGATAGTCGGCATAACCTTCCTCCGGATATCCTGCTAGCCGCTTCAACAAATGCGACGAACGATCAAGCGATCCTACATCCCGCTCTGGGACAGAGATCGCGCCTACTTTTCCGACCAGCAACCCGCCATCCGGAATACCAAAGAACTTTCTCGGCGAGTAGATGGTCGCCATAGCGGCTTCGGCCGGCGGCTCAAAGAAAGCTTGCGAGTAGTCCAGAACAATTTGCTGTGGCGGGAACCGCTCCAGCAAAGTGTCGACGTTCTTTTTGTGAAGTCCGAAATAATTCACGTAAACCAGCCAGTCGTCCGCGCAAAGCTGCACCTCGCCGCTCACATCCAGATTACTGTCCAGTTCATACCAAACATGTTCGATGCCGGCCGTTTTCAACGGCGTCAACATTGCATCACAAATGTACTTCGGGAGCCAAACACGCTTAGGCATGTGCGTACGCAGCAGCGCCAGGAATGCCACCCTGGCCGATTGGTATTTGAGAGCATCCGGGTAAGGAAGCTTGCCTGCCTTCGGCAACTCAAGCTCGAAATACCCCCCGATAGCTTTACCGCTCGACTCAGGCAAGGTCGTACTCCTCCACGAGTCTGGCGCACTGCTCGCGATCATTGAACATCATGACATCAATAATGGAGAGGCTTGGCACGTAAGGCTTGCCGAACTGGCGGTATTCGACCGGGCGCGGCTGAATGAAGGAAAGTTGCAAACCGCTTCGCAAGAAAGTTTCCCGGCTGTATAGCTCCTTACCGCCGGGCACATTGATATAGTGCGTCGCAGCCAGTTCTTTGCAGATAGCGAGAACCTTATCTTGTCCACGCAAGAGATTATCCTTTTCCAGTCTGGATGAAATATGCCAGTCTGGATTCAAGCCAAGATGTTTGCATATCCGGCGCAAACTGAAATCCAGAAAATATGCGAGATTTCTTTCCTGCTGCATGAGTATTTCCTCAAGCAACGGAAATACTGCGGGAAACTGAGGGGCCTTGGCATAGCAATGCCTGATTGTCTCCAGCAACTTTTCTGGCCTGCTGCCCACGCCAACCTGATTGATCAATTGATTTGGACTCGCCCCTTGCAGCGGCAAAGTGATCAACTGCTTTCCGCTTTGTGCCAGAATGAAATTGCGATTGATCCAGCCACCCTTGATGTAATTCACATCGTCATAAACCACGAATGCATCGACTGCCCTGATCAACTGGAAATAGCCAAGGTACGGGAACAGGTAGGGCTGCATGATGGCGAGTTTCATGCAGCCTCATCCACCAGCACGCGGATAACGGACGCCACTGTTCTGACCATCTCTTCGTTCATCGCCGTACCGGTCGGCAACACGACAACACGCTCGGCCACCTCCCGGGTGGCCGGAAGCGCCAGTCCGGCATCGGGATACAGCTCCCGATACGGTTTCATATTGTGACAACCCGGCCAGAAGTATTTGCGGGCGCGCACATTCTCGGCGTGCAACGCCTGAATGATCCGGTCTCGACTCACCGGACAATCGCTGCCGACTTCCATCACCACATACTGGTAGTTGTTGTGCTCGGTTTCGTCGAATATCAGTAAACCGATACCGGACACCGCAGCCAATGCCAGTCGATAGGCGTGATGGTTGCGCCGGTTCGTTTCGATGACGCCATCGATGGCATCGAAGTTGACCAGCCCCATTGCGGCAGCCACCTCGATCATCTTTCCGTTGGTGCCCATATGGATCACGTTGTCCAAACCGGAGAAGCCGAAATTGCGCATCAGGCGCATGGTGTCGGCCAGCTCGTCATCATTGGTGACAACCGCGCCGCCCTCAAAGGTATTGAAGAATTTCGTGGCATGGAAGCTGAGCACCTCACATGCGCCGAAATTGCCTACCATCTCGCCACCGTGCGAACAACCGAAAGCATGTGCGGCATCGAACATCAGTTTGAGGCCGTGCTCATCGGCTATCTGCTGCAATGCAGCCACAGGCGCCGCCCTGCCCCACAGGTGAACGCCGATAATTCCCGATGTGCGCGGCGTGATCATGCGGCGGACTGCATCGGGATCAAGGTTGTGCGTAACAGGGTCGATATCCGCGAACACTGGGGTGATTCCTTGCCAACTCAATGCATGGGCGGTTGCGACGAATGTGTAGGACGGGACGATCACCTCCCCCTCCAATCCCAGCGCGCGAATAGCGATTTCCAGCGCGACCGTTCCGTTACACATGGCCACGCAATGCTTCACGTTGTGATAATCGGCAACGCGCCGCTCTAATTCATGCACCAAGGGACCGTTATTGCTTAGCCGCTGACTATCAAAAATCCCATCTACATATTTTATAAATGCATCCCGGCTTCCCATATTGGGGCCACCAACATGCAAGACCTGCTCAAATGCGGGCTGTACTCCGTTTATCGCAAGATCCTTGGCGTTGCGAATTATCTTCGTCGCGTTTGGTCTTGAAGAAAAATCCACATCAAATGATTGCTTATTCATTGATTGGTCCGGGAATACACTGGCGCAATATTCGCGATTTGTTGCAACACTTCTGCAAATAGAAAAGCAGCTTGTATTTTAGAGGAATAAACCGATTGATGATTTCCGGCAGTCGGGCATTCATATCCGCCTGTTCCTGCGCGGATCGGCGTGTCCAGATCCCCCGTCCGGTCATCCGGTAGCAACTCATGAGTTCGGGTATGTTGCGGACTTTCCCTCCCCGGCTCAGCATTGCATGCATGAGCACCACATCGCCCAGCGCCTCCTTCTTCTGGAATGCCGGCGGCAGGAAGAAGCCTTGGTCGAGATAAATATTTCTCCAGACCAGACTGGTCGTATGCACATAAAATGCATATTTGTGCTTCAACAAAAGCAAATCGAGCAGATTCCATTCATCCCTGCTTGGCTTGATGACCCCCCGCTCTCCAGTCATTTCGTTCATCAAGATGGAATCGCAACTGCACCCAACATAGTCCGGATGTGAATCCAGGAATCCGATCTGTTTGGCCAGCTTCTCGCGGGTAGTCCAGTAATCATCACCCGCCAGCAAACACCAATATCTGCCCCGTATCGGCGGACGATGATGAAGATAGGACGCCTTGCCCGAGCCCAGATTCCGGGGATTCGTATAGACCCTGATCTTGTCCGGATACCTCTCGGCATAGTCGGCTAGGATTGCGGCACTTCCATCCGAGGAGAGATCATTGAAGCAATAGATGACGCTCGCGTACGGCATCTCCTGCATCAAGGCGCTCTCGATCGCCTCGGCAAGGGTCGCTTCATGGTTATACACCGGCATCACGATGCTGATGTCTTCAGGACGACCTTCGGATCGATTATGGCTTTTCAACACTAACCTTTCATGAAGGTATCAAAACATGGCAAATGATGGCACCGGCCATCCAGCCTCTTGCCGCACCCCCGTCAGCCCCGAGCTAAATTGCCTCACGGGCCCCTAGGCCTTCAGCTCCAACCCCATTGATCTGACGCATTCGACGACTTCGTCGTAATTCTCGACCGTATGGGCGACATCCTTGATCATGACCTTGAAATCGCTTTCGTCCAGATTTTCAGGCGACAAACCCAGGAATTCGAAGAACTGCCGAAAGAAAGCTTGTCTGTCTGCGCAGAAATCCTCGTAGGTAACGACGCAGGTCTCAAATCCATTGTCTTTCATGCGTTGAATATCACTGTCAACGCACGCCAACTCCCACCGGACCAGAGTCTTGAATTTTTCCAAATCTATTGGATGACGACTACGATCCTCCGGCTCCAACTGAGTTGAGTTGTACTTCCCCCTCTTCCCTGCAATCATGCCGGAAATAACCTGTCTCGGCACATTCCGTGTTAGGTAGATTGCACGGTATGTCCTCTCCCTCAACACCTCAAGAAGTGAACCTCTCTCGTCAAGATGATGGCTCAACAGCTTAAAGCCGAACCCTTGCATGCCGGATTGCTCTGCCAATTGCTCTGCTTCCAGCAGATATCTGCTTACCCATTCCCTTTCTGGTACACCACAAGGGAACAACTCCTGATTACAAGGTTCTGCTCGCCAATAATCAAAAGGAAGATACCCCCCCCACAATTGACTTTTTCCCCTCTTGATATGGCGCGCATTCTTTTCGGTTACCTCCATTTTCGCAAAAACCTCCTGAGTCGCCCCAACCCCTCTGGATTTCATTAGTTGATCGATTATCGCTGTCGATCCGGTTCTGCCGCGGGTTATTACGAAAAACTTTTCCAAAACCTTCTCCTTCTAGTCGGGCAAATGCATCCGCCCTGGATCATTTCCTTTATAGACATAATCCACCCAAGCAAATGTTGTTACCACTTATCCATCTGAATAACGATGTCTTCGCGAGAACCAGTCATTCGCCCTGATCATTACCTTTGGCATGGCTTCTAAATATGCCGAAATACGAACCGGCATCCTTGTCTCGGAGCATCAAGAGTCCGAGCACTCAAGCAACCCCGCGCCCGGCAGTCATCAGAAGCGCCCGATCATGGCGGCGACATGCTCGACATCCGCATTTTCCAGTGCGGGCGACATGGGCAGGCTCAGCACCTCGCCTGCCAGCCGTTCCGCAATCGGCAGGTCGCTGTCGCGGTATTGCCGATAGCACTCTTGCCGATGCGGGGGAATGGGATAGTGGATGACGGTCGATATCCCATTGCGCTCCAGATGCGCCTTCAACTCATCCCTTCGTTCACTGCGTATGACATAGAGATGCCAGACCGGCTCAGCATGATCGGGCAGATGGGGCAAGACGACGCCGGCCTGTGCCAGCAGGTTCGTATATTGCGAGGCCACTTCCCTTCGGCGCTCGTTCCATTGATCCAGCACGGCAAGCTTGGCGCGCAGGAAAGCGGCCTGCATTTCGTCGAGGCGGCTGTTATTGCCAAGGATGTCATGCTGATATTTCACGGTCGAGCCGTAGTTCCGCAACTGCCGGACCTTGGCGGCGATCGCATCGTCGTTGGTAAGCACCGCCCCGCCGTCGCCGAGCGCCCCGAGATTCTTGCCGGGGTAGAAGCTGGTTGCCGCGGCATGCCCCAGAGAGCCCGCCCTCCGGCCCTTGTAACGCGCACCCTGGGCCTGGGCGGCATCCTCGATAACCACCAGGCCATGTTTCGCCGCGAGGGCGTTGATCGGATCCATGTCGGCGACCTGTCCGTACAGATGGACAGGCATAATCGCCCGGGTCCTTGAGGTGATGGCCCCGGCAATCCGCGCTGGATCGATATTGTGGGTCACAACGTCCGGTTCGACAGGGACAGGGGTTGCTCCGCACTCCGTGACTGCCAGCCATGTCGCGATGAAGGTGTTCGAGGGCACGATGACCTCGTCTCCCGGCCCGATGCCGTAGGCGCGCAACAGCAAATGCAATGCTTCGAGCCCGTTGCCGACGCCGACACAGTGCTGCACCCCGCAATACTGCGCGAATTCGGACTCGAACGTCTCCAGCTCTGGCCCCATGATGAACCAGCCGGAATCGGCCACCCGACGGTATGCGGCATCCAGCGACTCGCGGATCGATCGATGCAAGTGTGCCAGGTCAAGAAAGGGGACGCTTCTCATTTACCTGACCCCATTAACATCGGCGATGAAATCGTCATAGTTGCGGTGGTAATCGTTCTCATCGTAGTAGTCGGACGCCAGGACCATGCAGACCGCACCGGACGAGAAGTTGTCCAGGTAACGCCACATCATCGGGCAGACCAACAGGCCATAGTGAGACCGGTTCAGATGGAAGCGTCTTTGCTCTTTCCCGTCGTCCAGCACCACATCGAAGCTTCCCGACATCGCCACGATGAACTGGTGCAGCTTCTTGTGCGCATGCGACCCCCGATCCGCGCCCCCCGGCACGTCATAGAGATAATATACACGCCGGATATCGAAGGGCACGTGTTTTCCGCCTTCTATGAAGGAAAGGTTGCCGCGCGGGTCAGTTATCTTCGGCAAGTCGACAAGTTTGCAGTCACTAATTGGCATACAGTCTTTCCATCTTCAGTGTTCGTCGCTGCTTGCAGCGCAATCCAATGGTTCCGGACCACCCGGTGTCGACCTGGATCGCCGGGAATGGCTCCCTCAGGTTCAGACGGAACCGCCGTTTCTGGCGACAACGTATATTTCGCCCGCGATATCCGGATATCTCTCACCCAGCTGCATGAATGCCTCCAGCATCTCTGCGGACCAGTTGTCCTCGATCTGTTTGTTCGACACCGGCTTCATCCAGTAGCCGCCGAAGATCTCCACCTGCAGGCCGGCCTGATAGAAGGCATTGCGGAAGGATTCGGGATTGAACACACGGCGATGCCCATGATGGATGTCCATCTCGTTGAGCGCATCCTCCTGCGGCAGCATCCCCATGAGGACGGCAGCCTGACGATGCAAGGAGCGTGCGTTGGGAACCGCCGCAAACAGCCTGCCCGTGCCGGGCTTCAGCCATTGCTTCGCGCGCGCCAAGATGTCAACCGGATCCTGCACATGCTCGAGCACGTGGCCGAGTATGATATTGTCGAAATGCTCCGAAGGCTGGAATTCCTCGAACAACGCATGCACCACGTCAGCCTGCGGAAAGCGCTTGCGCAGATCCTCGCAGAACAAGCCGGAACCCTCCACCACGGTCATCTTCTTGCCGGTTGTAGCCAGCAACTCTGTCATCACGCCTTCCGCGGGCCCCATCTCCAGCAGGCTGTCTCCGACCAAATAGCGTTCCGCAATCTTGAACGAATACTTGATTGTCGCGGAATTGGCGCCTGCGGCATACAGCGACATATTGGATATGCGCTCCAAATGGTTCTTCTCATCGTGACTCATTTAACTCCCCTTCGCTTATAGCGCTACTGCCCAATGAATATCGTGTCGCCACGCTATTCCAATTCTCTCTGGATGAACTCCAGCATCAGTCCGTTACGGAACATCACAAAGGCAATGCGCCGCCCGCCGAAAGCGGGGGCCGGCACCGGCTGAACCACGACCCGCGCCCTCTGGCTTCCGGCCCATTCGAGGGCCTCATCGAGGCGATCGACCCAATAGGCCAGATGGTACATTCTGGCCCCGCCATTGAGCCAAGGCGTGAGCGTATTGGCACCCGGCAGGTTCTCCAGCAACTCGATGCGAGGCCCGGGCCCGACCATGAAACACCCTGCCACGCCCTGCCGCTCATCCGCAAACACCTCTCCCTCGATCCGGTATCCAAGGAACATGAACATGCTCTGCTCACGCGCAATGGATGCAGTCGCATACCCGATATGATGGAACTCGTAGCCTTCCGGCAACTGCACCTGGTCAAGCACGGCTCATCCTCTTCGCAGTCAATCGGACCAGATTCTCGAGCCTGGGCCTGAGGCCGTCCCAGCTTGAACGGTCAACACGATGCTCGATCGCATCATGGCTGCCACTCTCCAGTTCAAAATGACCCGGAAGCAATTTGCGATCGGATATTCCGCAGGAGTCATGGAACGATACGACCTTGGAATTATCCGCAACCGTCCGGCAATAGGCGCCTTCCAGGCCCAGCAGATCGAACGCGACCCTGTAGATCAGGAATGCGCTTTCTACGGCCGCCAGCGATCCCGGCTTGAGAATCCACCGCCCCCACTCCCCGGCGCTTTTGTTCGGATCGATGTCATACAAGGCGATGACGCCTTCCCGGGCGCCATCCGAGCAGCGCTCGATCACAAAATAATAATCGCCTTCGCGCTGATAATACTTCGCCAACCAGGCAAGCTGGTCTTCGACCTTGTCGGAGCTGGCATGCAGGAAACGGTTCAGTTCGGAATTGTTTCTCAGCTCGACGACCAAGGAGGCATCTGCGTCAGCGATAGGGCGCAAACGGAAGATGCTGCCTTCTATGCTTATGTCATGCCGCATTTTTCAGCCGCACCGCCTCGATGATCTTCTGCACGCCATCAAGCTTGGCCAGCTCCTCCTCGGAGAATGCGACATCCAGCTCGTCTTCCAAAGCAAACATGATCTCAATATGCTTGAGCGAATCCCAGCCGGGTGTATTCTGACGGGTAATATCGGCGCCATTGTCGAACGGCTGCTTCAGCACAACCCTCAGCACCGACAGTACGGTTTGTTCAATTTGCATGCGATCCATATCTTGATTTATTCCTTAGATCAGTGAAATCCCCTCCGGCGAGGCGAAATTGCTCAGTCGCACGACAGGAACTGGATAAAACCCGTCTTCGATAATCTTGTCATTATCAAGCATTCTCGACAGCCATGCGAAGGCCGGTTGGTTCCTTGGGCCAACCCGGGCGCAGAAGACGATATCAGTGCAGCCGCTCAAAACAGGCATGCCACGAAGCGCCTCCAGGATCAGCGTATCTTCGAGTTGCCTGCCCATCGCCCTGCAACTGATGCATAACTCCTCGATCATCAACCGCCCGTCCTGACGCTCGGCGACGATCACTGCAATCACTCCGCTGTCAGAAAGACGGTCGCTCATCCGGACACTGACGACACAGGCATCGTGGCGGGCCATCCGGTCGGCGAGTTCTGCCTGATTAAAGCGCCGCATCGCCAGGTTGAACTGGTTGGTCTTGTTGCACAAATCAGCCAAACGGCCCAGTTGATCGATCGGATCATACCGGAAGACCAACTCCGTCTGCAGGCTGCGGAAGTAGTCCGTCGGATCCATCGCTTCCTTCAGGAGCTCGTCCCTTTCCGCATTCGCCTTCATATCCTTTACGCGCCTGGCATCGTCGGCCTCGACCTTCCAGCGCCACAACCCGGGATAATGTTCGACCACCCGTTGCGTCTGCATGGCATCGGGAGTCGCATAGACCGTATGTATTCCGGGAAGCTGGGCGACCACACTGGCCAATTCCCCGGGATTGTCATCGACGAACAGGATCGCATCCGGAGCTATGCGCAATGCCTTTGCGATGTTGGCCAGCGCCGTGGCCTTGTCGCCCCACGACACTTCGACAGCCGAGAAATCGTTCCATCGCAAAGGATAATCGTCGCGTTCCGAGAATAGTGCTTCGACATCCTCTCGCTCATTACGCGACACCAGTGCGATGAAGATTCCGCGTTGCTGCAAACTCTTTATGAACAGCTGCAAGGTTTGGTGTGCCGGGGTCAGCTGCACCCCGGGGATCCCGTCCTCGCCGAGTATTCCGGCATGCAGGGTATTATCAAGATCAAGCGCAACCACTTTGATTGGCGGGAAAGTTGCTGCCGGCACCCAGTGGCACGCAAGTTTGCGCGCAAGCAGTGGCTGCGCGGGATTGCTGATCGGCGTGCCCGCCATCGCCGCCGTACGAAGGTCGAGCAAATTCACCCCAGCTTCGTTGCAAACCTCCTGCATATCGGCAAAGAAAACCGCCGGAACTTGCTCCAGCATCGCCCGCAACTGTTCGGACTGCGAAGCATGCCCAAGCCAGGTCGCGACAATGACCGGTGAATTGCTGATATTCCGCAGCGACCGTACCCGCAGACTTAACCAAGCCAGCCAGTCTTCAAACGAGATGTTCTCCAGGTAACGACTGCTATCGATCCACAACAACTCCATGTCCGCGGGCTGGTGGCTACCGAACATCAAGGTATCGTCGTATTCGCCGATACGATAATCCACCGAATAGCGACCATAAGCCTGATAGGCACGGGCCAATGCAACAACGGGCTCGAACGCATGATTGCGCCAGACATTGATAGCGATCATGCGCATCTCGCCCCCAAGCTCGCCCAGTAGCTGTAACGACAACCTCGACGGACGCGCCACAAAGAGCGCTTCTTGTGCCTTATAACTCGAAAAATCCACTCAAGCCCTCTTACTCACTTCTTCCCTTTTTCCCTCGTCCAGATCATCGAGGAACTCGGTCAAATGCGCCAAATCGATTTCGAAATCACTATGAATCTCGTTTTCATGGCTCTTGCCCAAGATATAGCTCACGTCGACGCCTATCGGCATCAGCATGTTTACCCAATACTCATATGCCAGTTCTTTGTGCTGGGCCACGAGAATGGCAACTTTGGCCCCCGGCTGACAGAAAAGCGTATTCACAAATGCAGCTCCTGTCGCCCCCACCACCACCTTGGCATGCATGAAAAGCTGGGCCTGCATTCGGAAGGTCAGCTTTTCCGGCTCAATTATCACAAAGTCGCGCGAAACCACCAGGTTTTCCAGATCTGCGGCGTTGGTCACCCTTCTCGCCTGAGCGTTACGGCGCAGATATATTTTCTCGGGCCAAATCCCCTCGCTTTCTTCCAATAACAGGGAGTGGATACGCTTGCGAAGCGCACTCAAAGCATACGGGCTGAACTCTCCACGTCGCATTCGAGCCCCCCCTCCCTTCCGTGGCTCGAATGGCACGTACCCGGTGGCCGAGGTGACATAAAGCTCATCCACTTCCAGCACCCGTCCGATTGGAAGCGTGATGACTTCGCGATCGTCGGCCTTGACGACAAACAGGGACTCCATGATGTTCTCATGCAAGCCATCATTCACCACGATGGGGATATCTTTAAAGCGCTCGTCCATGCAAAACAGCGCTATGCGCGGCAATACTTCCGTCAGCCAATGTGCATAGTTGACCGCGCATGCATCTACGAATGTCGCACATGCAGGCACCTTCTTCGGAGCCGCATCATGCAATAACCAGCGGACGCGTCTGTTGCCCGGATCATGCGCTGCGCGTCCGTGAAGTTCCTCCGAGGTATAGTCATGCGTAAAATCGTACAGGTCGTGGCATAACACCGCCCCGTCCAACAGAACCAGGTTTGTGCCGCCGGAAATTCCCACATTATCCATGCCCGCAATAAAAAGTCGCGGGAATGTATATTGGTCTACAAACGACCCCAAAATATCGCGACAGGCTGAAGGATAAACCGGGGGTTCAGATATTTCGACCTGCTCGGCGTCGAGCAGATGCCAGCTAGACGAACTTTTCCTCTTTGCAAAATCCGCCAGCTTGATGACATTGACCCATCTTCTCGCTTTTTTATTGCAAAGAATTGCAGCAAACTTTGCATAGGAAGGATAGAAATGACGCCATCCCAAGCTAGCCAAGCGACGCACGACGGCATATCTTTTCAGGCGATTCATATACATCTGGCCTGCCCAAGATTTCCTCAAACTGGAAATTACATCTCTCGCTCCCGGCTCCGGATGTATCTTCTTGATTCTTTTCGCCTGCTGTATCCCGCCCCCCCTTCCGATTGGCCACCATCCTCCCGCGTAATTACTTTGATGGCCATCCTCGCATCCATTCTGGCCCGCATCCCGCTTCAACTTCAAACACCCCCCCCACGAAGCATAGTAAGCAAGCACATGCCGATCGTGCTCCTCCTCACCCAGCGCCAACCTGATACGCCGCAACTCATCTCTTAGCTCATCATTGCTCTCCAGGGCTTCTTGCAGATTGCATCTAGATTTGAGATAGCACATCTTCATTTCTGCGCTGCGGAGATATAAATCGATAGCGCTTGTGTCGTATCGCCCACAAACTGAACCATTCCGTTCTCTATCCATACAATACGATCACACATCTCCCTCATGGTAGGTAAATTGTGTGACACCAGTACCACAGTTTTATCCGACTTGATTCGCCGTTTCATTTCTGCGGTCGATTTGGCGCGAAACTCCTCGTCTCCCACACCAAGCACCTCATCGATGAGCAGTACATCCGGATCTATCTGGATAGAGACCGAGAAACCAAGTCTGGCCTTCATGCCTGATGAATAAGTTTGCAGCGGCTGATCAATGAAGCGCTCCAACCCGGAAAACTCGATAATGGCATCCATCCTCTCGGCAATTGCCCTTTTGTGCAGTCCGAGCAGCATGCCGCTCAGCATGGCATTCTCCCTGCCGCTCAAGTGCGGGACGAACCCCACACCCAAGGCAAGCAGGGACACGCGCGCACCATGATTGACGATACGCCCGCCGTCCGGTTCGATGATGCCGGCAATCATGCGCAGCAATGTGCTTTTCCCTGCACCGTTGCGGCCGATGATACCGATGGTTTCGCCGCGGTGCAGGTCAAACGAAATGTCGCTGAGCGGCGTATATTTCGACCACTTGAGGAAACCTGCCCTTACCGGATAGGAGACACTGACGTTCTGCAGGCCGATCAGTATTTCATGCGCGGACATCAGAATCGCACCTTTCCGTACTTGTGATCCATTTGCTTGAGCAACGCCAGCGCCAGTGTGCCCAGCGCGATGGAAGAGGCCAATATGACGGCAAGACGCCCGGTGTCCGGCCAGATGCCGCGCATCATGACATTGCGATATTCGTCGATCAGCCCGGCCATCGGGTTGAGCAGGAGATAACTTCTCAGCGGCTCATGGACTTCGTTGATGTTGAAAAACACACCGGAGATGAAGAACAACAACATCAGGCCATTGTCGATTGCGATCCTAATATCCGGCAAGAATGGAGTGATCGCCCCAACCAGCATGGACAACGACAAAACCAAACAAAACTGAACCAGCATCACCGGCAAGACGCCCAGCCATGTATATTGCACCGGAAAGCCATATAAAATCAGGAAGATCGCATAGAGCGAGAATACCGGGATGAAGCGCGCCGTGCTTCCCAGCATCGCGATCACTGGGAAGACATATTTCGGCACATAGACTTGCTGCAGCAAGCCGCCATGGGAACTGATCGAGTTGCCACCCCCATTCAATCCACTTGCGAACCACTTCCACACGACGGTACCGCAGAGAAGTGCCGGTACGAAATCCGGCCCCCCACGCTGAAATACCATAACAAAGAGCACATAAAATGCACTCAAATATAAAATCGGCTCAATGACCCACCACAGCAATCCGAGATAGGAGCGTGCAGCCTCGGCCCTCAGGTCAGCATAAGCTTTGTAGAAAACCAGATCGGCAACTTGCCTAATATCCATCAATCAAATAGCTCCGCTTCGATAAACAGTGCCCCAGTGGCATCCTTTGCAGACAGTGTTGGCACAGTTTGCAACCCCCAACTTATCGACAACATCGGATCATCCCAGCGGATACAGCGCTCATGTTCCGGAAACCAGTAATCCGTGGTCTTGTACAAGAACTCTGCCGCATCCGACAATACGAGAAAGCCGTGCGCAAAACCCTCGGGGACCCAGAGCATGCGTTTGTTCCCGGCAGAAAGCTCTACCGCAACATGCCGCCCGAAGGTCGGCGAACTCTTGCGGATGTCCACCACCACATCCAGTACGGCGCCCTGCACTGCACGCACCAGTTTCGCCTGCGGGTGTTGTATCTGGTAATGCAACCCGCGCAGAACGTTCCTGACCGAACGCGAATGATTGTCCTGCACGAAGTCCACCTCGCGCCCGATCAACTCGGTGAATTTGCGCCTGTTGAAACTCTCGAAGAAAAACCCGCGATCATCGCCGAATACTTTCGGTTCGATGACCAGCACATCGGGAAGAGAGGTCGGAATCGCTTTCAATGCGGATGTCCCTTTTCCTTGATTACCTGCATCAGATAATCACCGTAGCCGCTCTTCAGCAGGGGCGTTGCCAGTTTTTCCAGTTGTGCGGCATCGATGAATCCCTGGCGAAAGGCGATCTCCTCCGGACAGGCGATCTTCTGCCCCTGGCGCTGCTCGATGGTCTGCACGAACTGGCTGGCGTCCAGCATGGATTCATGTGTGCCGGTATCCAACCAGGCGTAGCCGCGCCCCATGATCTCGACCGACAGCTTGCCATGTTCGAGGTAGGTGCGATTGATATCGGTGATCTCCAGTTCGCCGCGCTTGGAAGGTCTGAGGTTCGCGGCGATATCCAGCACCGAGTTATCGTAGAAATACAGCCCGGTGACGGCGTAACTGGATTTGGGTTGCGCCGGTTTCTCTTCCAGCGAAACGGCCTGACCGTTCGCATCGAACTCCACCACTCCATAATGCTCCGGATTGCGCACATGATAGGCGAATACCGTTGCGCCAGCTTCACGCTGTGCTGCCTTGTTCAACTGCCGATAGAAAGAATGGCCGTAAAAGATGTTGTCCCCGAGCACCAGCGCGGAGGGGTCGCCACCGATGAAATCGCGTCCGATGATGAAGGCCTGCGCCAGTCCGTCCGGGGATGGCTGCACGGCATATTGCAGGTTCAACCCCCACGCACTGCCGTCACCCAGCAGTTGTTCGAAGCGCGGCGTATCCTGCGGCGTCGAGATAATCAGGATGTCGCGTATCCCGGCCAGCATCAGGGTGGACAGCGGATAGTAGATCATCGGCTTGTCATAGATCGGCAAAAGCTGTTTGGAGACTGCCAGCGTGACCGGGTGCAGGCGCGTCCCCGACCCCCCGGCCAGAATGATGCCTTTTCTGGTAAGTGGGGAGTGGGAAGTGGGAAGTGGGGAGTGGGGAGTGGGGAGTGGGGAGTGGGTCATTGGGTGCTCCATTTTTTGTGCAGGCCAGTCAATAATTTCCCGGTACGATCGGCCAGGTCAAATGCGGTGTGTTCGGACGCAACAAAATCAAGCATTACTGCCAATTGAAGTTGCGTTTCCAGCTCGGCTAGTGAGCCGCGTGAAATACCGATGAAGTGCAAATATTCTTTTGCGCCGTTTCGTCCGGCTCCTTCGGCGATATTGCTGGGTATTGATACTGCTGCGCGTCTCATTTGTTGTGCGAGTCCATAACGTTCCTCTACCGGAAAATCTGCCGTGAGTTGATACACCGCTTTAACCAACTGCATCGCAAACTTCCATGCATCTAATTGTTCGTGCGGTTTTCCCATTTACTCCCCACTCCCCACTCCCCCCTCCCCACTCCCCACTCCCCACTCCCCACTCCCCCCTCCCCCCCCCCCACTCCCCCCCCCACCCCCACTCCCCACTCCCCACTCCCCACTCCCCACTCCCCACTCCCCACTCCCCACTCCCCCTACTTCCCACTATCCAGAATTTCAGTGAGCATGCGCTCGACTCCGGCCTGCCAGCACGGCAGGCTCAGATCGAATGTCTTGCGCAACTTATCACAATCCAGCCGCGAGTTATGCGGACGCGTTGCGGGCGTCGGGAACGCGCTGGTCGGAACCGCCTTGACCGCTTCCGGAGCCACCTTGAGCGCAATTCCCGCTTGGCGGGCAAAATCTAGAACGAAGCTTGCGTAGCCGTGCCACGAAGTCTCGCCTGAAGCGGCCAGATGATACATGCCCGCCACCCCGGCTTCCTGTTGCGCGATGCGGATCGCGTGCGCGGTGACATCCGCCAGCAGGTCCGCGCCGGTAGGCGCGCCGAACTGGTCGTCGATGACACTGAGGCTGTCGCGTTCCTGTGCCAGTTTCAGCATGGTCTTCGCGAAATTGCCACCGCGCGCGCCATACACCCAACTGGTGCGGAAGATGAGATGTTTGCAGCCGGATTGCCGGATCATCTGCTCGCCTTCCAGCTTGGTCGCACCATATACATTGAGCGGGCCGGCGGCATCGCTTTCTGTCCAGGGCTTGTCCCCGCCGCCATCGAACACATAGTCGGTTGAATAATGAACCAGCCATGCATCGCTGCGCCCGGCTTCCTCCGCCAGCACACCGGGGGCGCGCGCATTGATCGTGCGCGCCAGATCCGCTTCGCTCTCGGCCTTATCCACCGCGGTATAGGCAGCGGCATTGACGATCACGTCCGGTGCAACGGCGCGTACCGTATCTGCAAGTCCCCCAAGGTCTGCCAGATCGCCGCAGTGCTCCCTGCTGTTGCGATCCAGCGCGACCAGCTCGCCCAGCGGCGCAAGGCTGCGTTGCAGCTCCCATCCAACCTGGCCGTTCTTGCCGAGCAAGAGGATTTTCATCAGCAAGCCTTTAAGGAATTTGTCATTCCCGCGCAGGCGGGAATCCAGTCACAAAGAAGGCATACGCAACCCGGGTACAAAACGTCAAAGCCTATTTTATAAAACCGCTGGATTCCCGCCTGCGCGGGAATGACGTTGCAGGAATATCTACTGACTTCCATCAAGTTCTCTCTGCGTAGTTTTTTTCGACCCACTGCCGATAAGCCCCTGACTGCACGTTGTCTACCCATGCCTGATTGTCCAGATACCACTGCACTGTTTTCCGGATGCCGGTCCTGAAAGTCTCGGCCGGCTTCCAGCCGAGTTCGCGCTCGATCTTGTGCGCATCGATCGCGTAGCGGCGGTCATGACCGGGGCGGTCGGCAACGAAGGCGATTAAAGAACGGTAAGTGGCAGATGGGGAGTGGGGAGTGGGGAGTGGGGAGTGGGGAGCGCGCAGCGAGGGGCTAGGAGCAGCGTCTTTCCCACTTCCCACTTCCAACTCCCCACTTTCCAGCCTCAAAGGTCGCAACTCGTCCAGAATGTCGCATATGGTATGGACGATCTCAAGGTTGGCTTTCTCGTTCCAGCCACCGACGTTGTAAACCTCCCCGACCTTGCCCGCTTCCAGCACGCGGCGGATCGCGCTGCAATGATCCTTTACATACAGCCAGTCGCGAATCTGCTGACCGTCGCCATATATCGGCAAGGGTTTGCCCGCGAGTGCATTGACGATCATCAGCGGAATGAGTTTCTCCGGGAAATGGTACGGCCCGTAGTTGTTGGAACAGTTGGTGGTCAGTACCGGCAGGCCATAGGTATGGTGGTAGGCGCGCACCAGATGGTCGCTGGCCGCCTTGCTGGCGGAATAAGGGCTGTTCGGTTCGTAGCGGCGCGTCTCGCTGAAAGCCGGCTCGTCCTTGGTTAGCGAACCATACACTTCATCGGTGGACACATGCAGGAATCGGAAGGTCTCTTGCGTGACACCCTCTCCCCCAACCCCTCTCCCGCCTGCGGGCGAGGGGAGGCCTTGCCAGTAGGCGCGAACTGCCTCGAGCAGATGGAAGGTGCCGACGACGTTGGTTTGTATGAAATCTTCCGGGCCGAGGATGGAGCGATCCACATGGCTTTCCGCAGCAAAGTTGATAATGGCGCGAGGTCGATATTGGGACAACAGTCCTCCGATCAGTCCTGCGTCACCGATATCGCCCTGCACAAAGACATGACGCGCATCGTCCGGTTGGGGGGCTCCAGATTCCCGGCGTAAGTCAGCTTATCCAGAGACTGCCCTCGTCGTTCTGCGCGAAGTCCCAGGCGTAAAACCTGCTCCACCTGTAATCAGGATTGACGATGCCCTTCGTCGTTCTGCGAGAACCAGTCCAGCACAAAATTTTCGGAGCCGATAAAACCTGCTCCACCTGTAACCAGGATCATAAGACCGCTTCCCGTATGACAAAACCCTTCGCTCGAATTTCAGTGCAGGCTAATGCGCGAATGCGCGTTATGCCGGAACTAAAATTCGAGCCGATGAAACCTGCTCCACCTGTAACCAGAATCATGCTTTTGACCGTCTCTCCCATATTCGAGGGACGGGATTATATTCGCTGCGCGCATCCGTTCATATATGCCGAACGACATATTGACTTAGTGCGGACCGACTGTTAGCGAATCAGGCAGGTCGGTTCTGGCAAGCTGAAATGGGCGCGGTGAAAATCCAAGATCGCGTGCCGCCTCGGCATGATCGAAGGCCAGATCGTTACTCATCCGTTCGGCCATACCCACAGACCATTTGCGGAACCTCGGCAACATCCGCATACAAGCGATCGCCATGCGGAAGGCGGCAATCGGGACACCGACAAACCGCGCTTACTTGCCAAAGCGCATCGAATACTGCGAAACCATTTCCCGGTAAGTCACCTGTTCGGCACCGGAAAGATTGTAGGCATGATTGATCGCCTGCGGACTTGATAGTGCTGACGCGCAGGCATGGGCCACATCCTCGACGTGAACCTGTTGGCGCAAGCCTTGCGCCTTACCCAGCAAAGGAAAGAAACCAAACCGCGAGATGATCCGCGCAATCTCGCACAGGTTGTGATCGCGCCCCAGACCATAGATCAGCGTTGGACGCAGGATCACCCATTCGATTTGACGCGCCTCCGCCCATGCAATCAATCGCTGTTCGCCATTGCGCAGCCTGTCCGCAACATCTTGTTCGGCGATATCCGGAGAATCCTGTTTGGTAAAAACACTGGTGGAACCCAGGGCAACGACCCGTTTTGCCTGACAAGTCTCCAGCAGGGCGAAATACTCCGGCAACACCCATATGGGCGCAAGACATATCCAGTAAGGAATATGCTCTCCGGCAATATCCGGAACGCCTGTTGCAAGGGTATGGAAAACAATTTCATCACCATTACCGGAAACCGCCCCGACTCCCACGCCCGCCGTGAAAAGGCGCGCACCCTCCAACCCATGGCGGCCAACGACGGCAGCAGACTTTGGCCGACCATGCTGGTCGCGCCCAGCACCCCCACCGTATCAGTCACGCCGCAACCCCAATGCGCGCAATCCTCGATCCAGCATGAGATAGGTCGTGACAGCCAGGAAACGCATCCACACGCCAGCCATCACCAGCATCATCAACAATCCGGGATACTGGTGCCTGAAAAACTTGTTGTAGAAGCGCAGCATGCCCTTGTGCTTGTTCCACTCGACGAACACCGGGCTGACTTTGCTGCAATGCCCCTTGTGATGAACCATGCGCGCATCCGGCACAAACAGGATCTTCCAGCCTTTGCGGCGAAACCTCATGCACCAGTCCAGATCCTCGCAGTGCATGAAATAACCTTCGTCCAGCAACCCGATCTCTTCCAGAGCATCGCGGCGCACCAGCATGCAGGCGCCGGAAATCGCCTCGACCTCGACCGGCCTGTCCGGCAGCGGCTGCTTGTGCAAGGTAAAATCGTCGAACAACCGGGGATAACGCTGCGCCAGCGAACGCAAGCCGAACGCCCTGACGAAGGAACGCCACGGCGTCGGCACGGCACGACGCCCGCCAGCCTGCTCGGTACCATCCTGATTGGTAAGCATGCCGCCGACCATGCCGATGTCTTCGGCACTTTGTACTGCCCTGACAAGAACAGCCAACGCACCCGGCTCCAGGACGCAATCGGGGTTGAGGAAAAGCAAATGATGCCCGACTGCCGCCCTTGCGCCGATATTGCAGGCGGCGGCAAACCCGAGATTTGCATCATTGACGATGATCCGCACCATGGGCAGGGCACTGCGCAATGCCGCAATGCTACCGTCGCCGGAGGCATTGTCTACGACGATGACCTGCTCGGCCTGCCGGCAAGCCTGCGCCGCCGATTCCAGCAATAGCTCTCCGGCGTTGTAATTCACGATCACAACGGAAACACCATGACTATCATCTGCCGGATGTTGCTCCAGATAGGCAATACCCGAGGTGCAATGGTGCTTTCTGTACCAGTCCGATGTCGCTTGCATCCCCTGCCGCAGGGTGAACTTCGGTTGCCAACCCAATTCCATGCGGATCAATCCATCATTGATCTGTAGCGAACTGGTCAGGCGCGTCACTGCATCGCTTTTCCCGAACAGTGCGCCAAGGCCACGCAATAACCCGACCGGCATCGGCAACAATCTGGCCGGCCTTCCCATGCCCTGCGCCAGTCGCCTGATCAGCTCCGGCGTCGAGATATCTTCGCCGTCGCGCACCAGATAGGTCTTGCCGGCAGCAGCGGGATGGGTGACACAGGCGATCAAGGCATCGGCCAGATTCTCCAGATAGATCATGCTGCGCTGATTGTTCACTGAGGCCAGCGGTAGCGGGATGCCTTTTGCGAGCACACGCATCATCTGTTCGAAGTTGCCAGGAGCATCCGGACCATAGACCAGCGGCGAGCGCACGATAACAACCTCAAGTCCAGTTTCTGCTGCGATGCGGTGCAGCGCCTGCTCGGCCTCCCATTTTGAAAGCGAATAATCGTTGTGCGGTGCGGGTGGGTCTGTTTCCGCAAATCTTAAGTCGGCGCGGGTGACAAGACCATTCACGCCGATGGAGCTGACATAGACCAAGCGCTTTACACCCGCCGCCGCCGCCGAACGGGCTAGCCGCTCCGTCCCCCACACATTGGTATGACGGTAGGCATTAAGAAAATCGGTGTCATCTTCATGCAGGATATGCGCCCTTGCCGCCAAATGGACGACACAGTCCATTCCGTCGAGGACACCTGACCAGTCAGTATCCGCATCGATAGCGCCGATCCGGACGGCAGTGCAAATCCGGCTATCCAGCTTGCCGATATCACGGGAAGCACCCGTTACCGCGAATCCACGGCGGGACAGCTCCGCACACACGACCCGGCCAATGAATCCGCTTGCCCCGGTGACCAGAATCCTTTTGGCGGGAATACTCATGGGCCTGTTTTAGCCCTCACGAACTGGATGATCCGGTTCAGCAGTTTGCTCGCGATAAAGCGAACATATGAGACTGGGATACCGTGCATTCTCAGTGCCCGGATGATTTCCCGGTTTTGTCGCACGATATTGGCCCAGCTTTGGTTGGTTTGTCCTCCCAAACGCATCTTTACCCAGACTCCGGGGACATACCGCGTCCGGACGTGGTTACCCTCAAGATAGCGCAGCATGAATTCCGCATCGGCAGCCAGCCGGAAAGACAAATCAAAACCGCCGCAGCGATCCACGACCGCTTTGCGCACATAAAAAGTCGGATGAGGCGGACACCAGCCGGCAGCAAACATCCCGCTGCGGAAAGGCTCGGAGCGCCAGTATCTGACCGTCCCGAGCGAGACCGGATGCACGTAAACCAGGTCGGCATAACAAGCTTCCGTTGCGCCGTCGCCGAACGCCGATGCGACCTGCTCCAGCACCGAGGCATCGGCATAAAAATCATCCGCATTCAGAAATCCAACAACATCCCCTGAGGCCAGCGCCAATCCTTTGTTCATCGCATCGTAGATGCCGGCATCCTTCTCGCTTACCCAGTAATCCAGGCGGTCATCATATTTGCGCAGGATGTCCGTTGTTCCGTCGGTAGAGCCACCATCGATGATGATGTGCTCGACATTGTCATAGGTCTGTTGCAGCACACTGAGGATGGCGCATTCCAGCGTTGCCGCGCCGTTGAATGCCACGGTAATCACCGCGATTAGGGGCTTACCCTTGGTGCGTTGTCTCAGCTGATTTTTAGTGCGCAAGCCGCCCTCGATAGCAGCGTTCCTCTTCTCGACAAGATCAGCAGGGATTGGAGTTTCAATGATCGACATAAGCCATCAATCGGACTAAATGCCGGGCAATCTGTAGGCGCAAACAAAGGATAGCGAATTGACCAGCAGATAAATCACCCGAGTAAAAGGCCGGCCGACCAAGGGTATCTTGGACATTAACCAGACCAAGACGTAAATGAAAAACAGGTATCCCGCCCGCAAGGAGAAGCGGCCAAATTTATGCTGCTCCAGTTTTGCCAATTCAAAAATCCTTTTCGGTCTGACCGTGACGGATTTGTTTTCTTCATGCAACCGGTAACCCGCCACAGCCTTTGGAATCGAAAGCCAAGAGAAATTCAGATAGGCCTCGTAAAAGAAGTGGGCATCAAAAACGTAATGGAATTCTTTGTTAAAAGGGATCTGTTTATACACCTCACGTCGCCAGAAAGTGGCCGGCTGTAAAACGGCTGTGCGGTATTTCATCCAGCCCATGTTATCCATCGGGTGATAGCGCAAATTCACCGGTTTGATGTATTTGCCTTTGGCATCTAGATAGTAGCCTTCGGCGCTGACGATGGAGACATTGGCGTAAGACGTGAATGTCTTCACCATGGTCTCAAACACGTCATCGCACAAAAACACATCATCCGCATTCAAAAAACAGAGAATGTCGCCTTGGGCTTCACAGAAAGCCTTGTCGACAGCATCTGCTTGCCCTGCGTCTTCGCTGCTGACAAGCCGAAATCGTTGGTCCAAGTCACAATATTCCCGGATGATAGCCATGGACTCATCGCTCGATCCGCCATCCGCAATCAAAACTTCAAAATCCGGATAGCTTTGCGACCTTATGCTCGACAGGCAATCCCTGAGATAACGCCCGTAGTTGAAGGAGGGCACCGCAATGCTAATCTTCATCGCGCTGGCCACTACGAATAAACA
>JADJWO010000002.1 GCA_016716325.1 Nitrosomonadales bacterium | reverse complement strand
GTGTTCGAGATCACCACCTCCAACGGCTTCCGGCGATGAGTCACGGTGGAAGGCAACGATTTCGACGAGACCCTGCGCAGCCATGCCTACCTGTAATAAAATCGGACCTCGAACGCATGCCCGGGGTGGACAAGGTGCTCGCCATAAGCCTGTCCGATCCCGAGCTTGCAGATCAAAATTCCGCCCCGATGCACTACGGCCGCACGCGGGCTGAGCGCCGCCGACCTCGCCGATTCGGTGGTAGAAGCTGGTTCCGCGACTTGCCGTAAACGGGCCGGGTCGGGTGGGCGACGACGAATGGCTGTTGCGCGTGGTCGGGCAGGACCGCGACCCCGACTATCTGGCCGGACTGACCGTGTTTGGCCCCCACCCAGCGCCCGGAAAGAGATCCCGATAGAGGCGGTCGCGGAAGTGGCGCGCAGGCGCGGAAAATGCGTGATCTGTGGTGTCCCACAAAAGCCGCCCCGGCGTGCTGCTGGCCGTCAACAAGAAGAACTACACCAATACGCTGGAACTGGTGCGGCAGGTCGATCGGTATCTCGCGCAACAGGGCACGCGCATCGCTTCTTCCGGTGTGCAACTCACCCTTAACTCGACGACGCAGACCGTCCCCACCCGACAAGCCATCAGTCCTGATGGAGCGCAACGCCCTGCAAGGCCCTGATCCTTGTGCTGTTCTATCACCTGGCTGTTCCTCGGCAGCCGCATCCCCACCTGATCGCCCCTCCACGGCATCCCCTTCTCCCTGATCGGCACCATTCTTGGATATTGAACGGGCTCCGGTTACCCGCTCAATCTCACCGTCCTGCTCAGCGGCTCATCATCTCGCTCAGGCATGCTGGTGGATGATGCCATGGTGATCGTGAACGTATATTTTCCGCATCGCGCGCGCGGCGAATCCGCGGCAGGAATCCGCGCTCAACGCGATACGCAGCGTGGGCCTGCCCGATGCTCGCCTCGGTGCTCACCACCGTCGCCGCATTCCTGCCCGCTGATGCTGCTGCCCATCATCGGCGACTTCACGCGAAAGTGGACCCTTCGGGGTCGGGCTGGCATTGCTGATCGGCCTGCTCGAGGCCTTCTGGATGCTGCCCACTGCGCAGCGTGATCTGCACTGCGCGCCGGATTTCGTGCGCCCCTCGCGCCTGCGGATCTGGCGCACCAATTTCACCCACCTCCTGCGGTTGCGCTATTCGCGCTGGCTGCATCGGTCCTTGCGCCATGCCCGCAAGACGCTTGCCATCATCGTCATGCTGTTCGCGCTGGCGGTGGGCTCTGTCGTCAGGGGCTGGTCAGGACCAATTTCTTCGCCTTCGATCCGATGCGCCTGTTCTACGTCAGCTGGCCTGGACATGCCGCCGGGCACCGCAGTTGAGACTCCACGCTGCATGAAACCGAGCGACTGGAGGTCGCCGTCCAGGAAAACACCCGCGCCCCAGAAACGCGCCGTCTGCGCCTCCTACGCCGGGGTGAAGTTCACCGACACGGAGCCGCTCTGCAGTGACGCCTGGACAGACAGTTGTATCGCTATTGCCCCCCGGGTTGGCGACATGCGCGATGCCGACGTCATCGTCGAGGCGATGCGCAAGGAGATCGAATCCGCACGCTGAAGGGGCAAGGTGTCCTTCTGCGTCATGTCCGGCGGGCCGCCTTCCTCAAAAGCCCAATGGGGTCAAGCTGCGTCTGCGCGGCGACGATTATGCCGAACTGCGCCGCGCCGCCGATGCACTGCGCGCAAAAGGTGGCCCCGCTGTCCCGGGCATCCGCGACCTTGACGGTGACGACCTGCCGGGCCGCCATGAACTGGTGCTGCCAAGTGGACGGTGAAGCGGTCAAAGCCACACGCCTCGCGCCGAAGACCACAGCCCGTCGATTAAGCCTGCTGAGGGAACCGAGATCGTGCTGCTGAGCGCACCCAATGGGGCGAAAGATCGAAGGTGCGGATGCGCCCTGAGGCCGTCAACTGGACGATATGGAAGACCAACGCTGGCGTCGTAGTGCGCCGCCGGAGTGACCGAAGGAAAATACCCCGAAGCTCGCCAGTCTGGTCCCGACTGGCGGTCGCATCGCCGGGGTGATCAAGCGTTACGACCTGCGCCGCGCCGCTCTGCCAGGAGTTGATCTCAAACCGACCAGTCGCCAAACCGCGCTCGCCGCCGAAAATGCCCTGGCGCGCAGGCGTGAACAACCTCCTCGCCCGGGTTTCCGGCGCTCGGTCGATTATCTCCGGCGAAATGGACGACATCCAGAGTCTGGACTCCATGCCGCTGTTCCTGCTCGGCGTCGGCCTGATCTCACCTCATCCTCGCCACGCAGTTTCGCGGCTACTGGCAACCCCTGATGATCATCAGCACCGTGCCGATGGCGTTCAATGGCGTGCCTTCGAGCCTGCTGCTCCCGGGCAACCTGGTCGGTTGTACATATCGCCAGGGGTTATCGTGCTGGTCGGCATCGCGGTCAACTCCGCCATCAAGCTGATCGACGCCGCCAACCAGCGGCGCGACGGCACGACACCATCCACGCGGCGGTCTGCGGCGCGGCGGCGCGTGGTGCCCATCCTCATCACCACCACGACCACCACCAGGCGGCTCTCTCTGGCGCTCCGGCTGGCGGAAATCCTGATCTGGGGCCCGGTTGCTTCCTTCATCGTGTTCGGGCGGAGCATCTCTACCGTGCTCACCCTGTTCAGTCATGCCGCTGTCATGTCGTGCTGCGAAACCGCATCGGCATTCGTAAACAACCTTACCGGGGTTCCATGGCTGCACAATCTTGCGCACTCGTGTCATCAGATCGTGCAACGGCCGCGTTGTTTCCGTTTGGTGGGCACTTATACTTGCTTTAAGACAAATTTTTACCCCTCGAACGGGGGGACTATGTTGGAAAACTTGCGGTGTCCGGCTCTTAAGCCAACTGTTGTATTCTCTACTACCATCGCGTCCGTTTGCGAATGGGGAAATGTTGCCCCTGCAAGGCCCGCTGTCTTTGCAGGCGTGCATCGTTAACGGCGCGGTTGACGGTACGTTCACAAATCCTGATTCTCGAGCCAATTTCCTGATTTCCCAGTAAAACTGCGCCGCAGCCTGGATCGGCCGGGTTTTTTTTGACGGGATCGAAGTTGCGCGGAAAAGAAGGACCAATGCGACCAGCCGTGTTTACCGAATCTGCCAACAGCAACACTTGGCTAAATAGAACGCCTGTTAGGACTCCACCCTTCTGGGGCGGCGAACTGTTGATCCTCCGGAGGAACCAGCGACCTGGGATGCCGCCACTGCCCTTCCACAAAGGCGCGGCTACCAACACTGGCACGATTGCGGCAAATATCGGTACCGCACCTGTGGTCATACCGCTTCCGGGCATCCACTTAGACAGGCATGGGTGTGGCGGGAGCGACGCTGAGGTGGTGGCGGGGAACCCTCGATACGCGGCTACCCGCCGGGGACCTCCGATGCGGAGCGCGGTACGAGTCCTGCACGAGCGCATCACCGCCGCGCTCGAGGAATTGGCGGTGCAGGCGGAAGATGCCGGAAGCTTTTAGCGCGCACAGAGCGCATCGCCCGGCGCCGCGACACTGGGCAAGCCGACGCAGCTTAATTTGCGGCGCTTGAAAACCCTGGAACGCGGCTCGTGCCGGAAGCGGAGCGTTGGCAGCGAAACTGGAAACCGAAGTTCTCGGACGCCGGCCAGGCGGCATGTGTGGCCGCATCAGGGCGTACCTCTTGATGCGATGCGTCGCGCCTGGGCTTACCTGCTGTTCTTGCTGTTGCTGCCGTTTACCGCGCCGGCCTTGCGCGCTCAATGCGCCGCCGTTACTGATCGCACGCTGGGCCGGGACAGCGCTCCGGCCGACGGCATCAATACCATCGCGTTGTGGCGTCTGCTGGCGAGATTCTCCCCGCCTTGCCTCGTGGGCGCATTGTTGCTTCTGCGCAGCGCTGTGGGCGCGACTTCCATGGCTGTGGTCACCCTATCTCAAGTCAGCAGTCATCGGGATCCAATCGACTGCGCCGCGTGCAGAAACTGGCGATCACACCGCACACGCTGGGCGGCTGGCGCCCGCAATTGCGCCATCCGCTGTCAAACTGGCGCGCGTCGCTGGAGGATTGCATGAGGTCACGGAATGCCTAGCACCGCACGGACACTGCCCGCACTGTATGAACACGAGATGTTTTTTGGGGCGTTCTGCTCGTCACCATCGTGCTTCTCTCCGTGGGTATGTTCTGGGGCGATAATGCGCTGATGTTTCAAGCGCGGGGCTCGTCGCAGCGCTGATGCTGGTGGCCTGCCGACCGGCACTGCAACACCGTCGCCTCGATTGCGATGGCGTTTGCTGTTCTACCCGGTCGCGATGAACGTGCATTTCCAGCAAGGTGCGCTTGCCGTGCCAGACAATCTCCAGCAGCGAGGAAGATACCATATTGCGCGGCATCGACAGCGCGCTGCTCGGGCGACACCCTCCATGTTGTGGCAGCACCTGGTCACGCCGGGGCTCACTGAACTGATGAGGTCTGTTTTCCTGTTCTTCTTCCCCTATCTGATCATGGGGGGTAGTGGTGGAATTTTCTCGACCTGGATGTGGCGCTACAAGTCCTTCATCGCCGGCTCTGTTTTCGCTTCTATGGTGTCGGTTTCCTCGGCACACGCTGGTGCGCTGCCGGCCTGCCTCGCCTTCGGCGACGCATTCGCCACGCAGCTGACGCGGCGGGCCGCTGACGGTGTTCACTGCCCCGACTGGTAAAGATGGGATCAACAGGCGTGGACGTGGTTCCCCCCAGCCTGCATGTGGCGGTGTCTCTGTTCATCCTCGGCTTCGAGTTCCGGCACAACCGCCGCCGCTTCTGGATCTGCCGTTACCGTGCCTGGGCGCGGGAGCTCCAGCCCTGTACCTGCGCCACCACTACCTGATCGACGTACTCCGCGGGCACTGCTGGCCGCCTGGGCACTGTGGATCGCGAACCGGACCACCCCAACCACGGAGAAGTCCTGCAGGACCCAGGCGCTCGCGCTCACCGAACCTGATGCCTGCCGCCATGAGCGTTCCGGCGGCAGGGTGTAACCTCTCGCTGCTCACGCAACGCGGCCTTCCGGTCCCCTCCGGGTTCGTGGTGACAGCAAGCGCTTACCGCGGATACACCGCGGACCGCCGCGACCTTGGCACCGCCGGGTCGCGGCATTTGACTATGCCAACGCCGCAAAGCTGCAGGGACAGGCCGCACAATTGCGTGCCGAGCTCGAGTGGATGCCGTTACCTGTCTCGCTGGAGGCTTCCGTGCGCCAGCAACTTGCCCGCATTTCCGCCCGAGTGGCATTCTCCCGTGCGCTCTTCTCCACCTTCGAAGACCTGGCCAGTGTGGCGTTTGCCGGGCATCGCGACAATTGGGCCTCGCATCCACGGCGCGCAGACGCCATCCTCGAACGCATCCGCGCCTGCAAGCCTCGGCGTGGCAGGATCGTGCCATCGCCTACCGTCAGCGGCTCGGCTTCGACCAGTTGCAGGCGACCATGGCGGTGGTCACCAGGCGATGATCCCGTCGCGAATTTTGGGGTCGGCTTCGCCCTCAACCCGATCAGCGGCAACATCGCACGATGCTGGTCAATGCCAACTTCAGGTTTGGTGAATCGGGTGGTCAGCGGCGAAGGCGCGATCGACCAGTTCGTGCTGGCGCGCGACGGCAGCCTGCTCGGTAGCGCCATCGGCGAGGAAAAACCCAGCGCATCGTCAACACTCCGCGATTGCGCGGTCGGTCGAACAGTTTGGAAGGCGAGGATGCGAACCCGGGCCAGCATGGACGAAACACAACCGCCGGACTGGCCTTTACCTTTTTAAGCGGAGTGCCGTGTCGAGAGGCCTCGTACCAGTTCCGGGGCGATCGAATGGGCGATCAGTTCCGGCAAGCTGGGCTGCTGCAATCGCGCCCGATCACCAGCATCCGCCGCGCTGGACGCGGCAAAGATCCCGCCGGGCGCTTCCCTAACGTGATCACGCCGCTGGCTTGGGGAAATGGTCGAGGACGATTTCCACCGACTCACTCAACCACTCGTTCAGGCTGATGGGCTACCCGGCGTTTTCCGCGCAGTGGTTCGCAGTGATGTTCGATCACTGCATCTGCGGCAACCAGAACGCGGTGCAAATCTACGGCCTGCCGCATGCCGTTCCGCGATCCGCAACTGGAGGAACTCAGCCGCCATTCCGCACTTGCTGCAGTGACTATGCATGGGTGCAGGACCTGGCCGCTTGAATGGTCGCGCGACCTCGACCACTACCCTGCTGACGCAGCGCGAACTCAACGGCCGAAAACCTGCAAGGCGAGCCTGACCTGAGTGGTGGCATTACGTGCTGCGCAAGAACTAAGCTCGGCGCCGATTATTTCCTGCCCAACATCCCCATCTCCATCACCCGGCCGCACGCTTTATCGTCTGTTGCACGGTCTGCGCAGATGCTGACTACAAGCGAAATCCGCAGGAAGCGGCGGCGCTGTTCGATACACTTGATCGCTCCACCGAAACCAAGGCTTGAGTCATCGGCCAGGGAACTGGCCGCGCTTTCCAATGAGATCCGCAGCGATACCAATCTCAAAGGGTCAATTTCTCGTCGGCACCTTCACGCACGCGGATCGAGACGGGCCATCTGAGAGGGCGCATCCATTTTTCACCGCAACCTGAGAAATTCCTGCGCGACCACAGCCACCGCGAAGTGAGACTTTGACCCCTACCAGCCGACCTGGCTGGAAGCGCCCTGGCTGGTGCTGGACAACCTGCGCCTGATGGCCACGATGCCACGGTGAAGACGCTCCGGCGCGAGCGCGAACGCCAACCTCGGGCTGGCGATGCATGAAGCCGAACTTGCACTGTATGCGGCACGCATCCCGCAACGGCTGCATTTCTTCTTCCACGAAGTCTTGCGACTGGTGCGCGCCTACACCACACTGGACGACGTCGAGCATTACCACACCACCCGCCTCACGCTGCCGCTGCAAGGGATTACGCCGTCTCGGCGAACATTTACAGACGCGCAGGTGCTGGACGATCCAATGGACATATTTTTCGCCCACTACCGGGCGTTGCGGGAGGCCATCGAAAGCGACACCCCGGCGTTATGGTCAGCGCTGGCATCGGCCATCCGCGAAGAAAAGGCGGAATATCTGAAACACCGCGACAGCACGCCTGCATGGAACCTCAGCGAAGACACGCCAGACGATGTCGCGGCACGCGCCTCCGGCGACGTGCTGATTGGCCTCTGCCGGCAGCGTTGGCGTCGCCGAAGGCAGCGTATTCGTGGTGCGCTCCCCCGACGACTTCGCCAGCTTCCCCAAAGGCGCGGTGCTGGTCGCGCGCACCGCCAACCCCGCCTGGACGCCGCTGTTCTATAGCGCCTGCGCCGTCATCACCGAAAGCGGCGGCCCGCTCTCGCACGGCACGGTCACCGCGCGCGAAATGCGGATGCCCGCCGTGATGAGCGTGCGCGGCGTGCTGGCTCGCCTGAGCAATGGTCATGGGGTGAAGGTGGATGGCAGGAACGGGCGGGTGGAGATATTGGGCTGACGAGAAGCATCCGGGTGATCGTCTGAAGGGGGTCTGTTGTTGCCCGGTACTGATGCTCCATGTTGATCGGATCGGAATCGTTTCCAGCGGCACACCAGCATCACCTCCGGGTCGGCGGCAATGTCAATAAGCGGGATTCATATCCCTTCTGATTCCATCAGATGCGCACTCCCAATCTGGACAGGGCGCGATGGACGTATTCCGAACATACCGCCGCCTTTTTGATGCGCAGCCTGCGGAAGCGCAGGCCGATCAGTGCGGCCAGTTCGCGCAGTCCCATGCGCAGCACGGCGGAGCTGTATGGCTGCCCCAGCACATCGATCAGTTCCGACAGGAATATCTTCAGCATCTCTTCGCTTTTCAATCCGGGCCGCCATGGCGGCCGACGATCAAAATGCCCCAGATACGGTTTGCCGCTGCCATTCCAGTCGGTCAGATAACTGCTCAACGAAACCACGCGCACGCCATATGGCCATTCCGCCCCAGCAACAGGATACGGTCAACCGATAGCATGCGCACAACCAATGCGACGTGACTGTACGGACTGTTCGTTACCGCCTGCACGGCACGCGAGACGGGTTTGTTGCCGCTGCAAAACAGCAGATCGCCGTTACGTAACTCGTCGCGAATATCGTGATAATCCACCACAGGCAATAAGCTGATCCGGCATGTTTTTGCGGGATGGGAATCGAACAGTTGTTCCGGTTGCTCATTTTCTGATGCGCCTCATGTATGCCTTACAGCAGCGGTTTGATCGGCATCAGCTGCCAGAACCTGACTTGGCTGCGCCTGGAAAGCGGCACGTATTGATCCGGGTCGTCCGTGGCCGCGTTCCAGCTGTTGCCCGGCCGCATGTCGGTTTCTATCGCCGCCTCGACTTTGCGTGCAAGCGCCTCGTCGCGAATGATCACGCCGACTTCGGTATTGAGATTCTCCGAGCGCGGATCGAAATTGAAGGTGCCGATGAAGACTGTCTTCGAATCCACCACCATGGTCTTGGCATGGAGCGCGAACCCCGCGGTTTCTGTTTGGCATCGAGTGCGCGCCGGATCAACGGCTGCCGTTCTTCCGGGTCGGGTTTGTATTCATGAATCTCCAGACCCATTTTGAGCAATGAACGGCGCTGGTTGCGGTATCCGCTGGAAGCCTGGATGTTGTCGCTGGAGGCAAGCGGGAATTGGTGTTGATGCGCACACGCGCACGCCGCCGCGCCAGGGTTTGCCCGAACAACTCCTTCGCATCGCCGGACAGCACCAGGTAGGGCGACTGGATCACGATATGGTCGGTGGCCGACCCGACCAGTCTGGCCAGCGCTTCCGTAGTCAGGCCGCCGCCGCCCAAGCCCATGTGCTTATCGTTCTTGCCGGGCCGGTCGCTGATGAACTCGATCTCTCCCCAGCTATCTGGCAGGCCAATTGTTCAAACAAGCCGGGCATATTATTGATCGCGGCATGCACTTCCGGCGCAAAGTTGTCCGGCGAGCCGGCGTAGTCGTGCAGGTCGCGATAAATCTTCGCAATTTCCCCGTCGGTCACTTTCACGTTCTTCTGTATCAGGCCAAGCCCGTCGTAAAGTTCTTCCACAAAAGCACGGCCAGCTCGCTGCCCCAGAAATTTTCAAAGCTGGCCCGCATGGCCGTGACCACTTTGCCCAGCAGAAGCACATCGCGGTCGCGGAAATTGTATTCGTGGTTGTAGTCGTAATATTCGGCGGCCATGTTCCGCCCAATGTTTGATCGCCACCTGGCCGTCGACCATGAAGGTCTTGTCGTGCATGCGCTGGTTGACGCCGCGAAAGTCGACGGCCACATTCAATATGCGCTTGAGCAATGGCACCCCCGACCGAATTCTTCGGGTTGTAGATGCGGATTTCGACATTGGGATGGTACGCGAGGGCAAGCAGGATTTGTCCGGCGCATCGATCAGCAGGTCATCCACGATGACGCGCACCTTCACGCCGCGATCGGCGGCGCGCAGCAGCGCCTCGGCAGCGAGGATGCCGATGTTGTCGGCGCTCCAGATGAAGTATTGCACCTCTATCGTGTGCCGGGCATGATCCGCCAGCCACGCACGCGCCTGTAAAGCGTCCGGATAGGTATCCAGTACATATGCACCGCTCCGGCCGTCATGCGCTGCGATCTGCGCCGATGAATTCCATGGCGGCATCTTCCTGTACCGCCAGCGAAGGAGTGGGCAGACCCAGCAGACCCAGCAACAAAAGCATCCATGATCGATCAAGCCGCATATCGGGATTCTCCGTCAGTACGCATGCATGCCGTCCCGCATGTCAACGCACCTCCCCGCGCAATGTTGCCACTATGCCTTGCAATTCCTTCAGCGACACACTCCGGAACTACGGGCTCGCCCACATTCAGTACCACCCTGCGGAACGGTCGCGCTTTCCAGGGTTTACTCAGCACCCCTGCCATCGGCGAGCGAGAAAATGCTGCCCCACAGACCCGACAGCGCCATCGGGATAACCGGCACCGGATCGCGCGCGACGATTTGCGTGACGCCGGGGCGGAAGGGAGAAATCTCGCCATTGGCTGTGACATTGCCTTCCGGAAAGATGCACACCAGTTCACCCGCCGCGAGCGCCTGAGAGATCTCGTCGAAGGCCTGCGCCTTGAGTGCGGCATCTTCCTTTTCCGGCGCGATGGGGATGGCGCGGCCTACCTTGAACACGAAGGAGAGGATCGGCCAGCGGAACACGCGGTGGTCGATGACGAAGCGCACCCTTAGGCGGCTGGCTGCCGCGATGATCAGCGCATCGACGAAGCTTGCATGGTTGCAGGCCAGGACTGCCGCGCCTTCATCGGGGATGTGTTCGACGCCGCGTTTGTCCAGACGATATACCGTATGCACGAGTATCCAGACGATGAAGCGCAGCAGGAATTCCGGCACCAGTTTGTAAATGTAAACCGCCACTGCGGCATTGCACACAGGCGGCCACGCCGAACAGCGCCGGTATCGACAGGTTGCGCCGAGCAGTGCCGCTGCGGCCAGCGAACCCACCACCATGAACAGGGCATTGATGATGTTGTTGCTGGCGATGATCCGCGCCCTGAATTCTGCTTTGCTGCGCGTCTGCACCAGGGCATACAGCGGCACGATGAAAAAGCCGCCGAACAGACCCAGCGCACCCAGATCGAACAGCACGCGCCACATGCCCGGTTCGGCCAGCAGCGCCGCCACGCTCAGCGGTTCGTTTACAGGCGGCATGGCGGGCGAGGCCCATGCCAGGTCGAGGGCCGAACAGCGTCAGCCCGATCGAGCCGAACGGCACCAGGCCAATCTCCACCATTTTTCCGGACATTCTTTCGCACAGCATCGAGCCGACGCCGATGCCGATCGTGAAAACCGCCAGCAATAGCGTGACGGCCGTTTCCGATCCGCCCAGCACGTTTTTGGCAAAGGCCGGGAATTGCGCGAGGAACATGGCGCCATACAGCCAGAACCACGAGATGCCGAGTATCGACAGGAACACGGTGCGGTTCTCGCGTGCGAAACCGATGTTGCGCCAGGTTTCGGTGACGGGGTTGGGATTGATGCGCAACTCGGCGGCAGGCGGCGGTGCCGACGGAATCTGGCGGCTGGCAAGGTATCCTGCGGCAGCCACAAGCAACCCGCCGATGCTGATCCATACGGCACCCTGCGGCAGCCCGGCCATCAGTCCGCCGGCGAGCGTGCCGATCAGGATCGCGACAAAGGTCCCCGCTTCCACCAGCGCGTTGCCGCCGATCAATTCTTCTTCCTTGAGATGCTGCGGCAGGATGGCGTATTTCACCGGGCCGAACAGCGTCGAATGCATCCCGAACAGAAACAGCGCCCCCATCAGCAGGTTCAGGCTGTGCAGGGCGAAGCCCACGCTCGCCACCAGCATGATGAATATCTCCAGCAGTTTGACCAGGCGCGCGAGCTGCGCCTTGTCGTATTTGTCGGCAAGCTGTCCGGCAGTGGCGGAGAACAGGAAGAACGGCAGGATGAAAATCCCTGCCGCCAGGTTGGCCAGCAACTCGGGCCGCATCGTGGTCCAGCTCGCCGCCTGGAAGGTGAGCAGGACGATCAGCGAATTCTGAACAGGTTGTCGTTGAATGCGCCAAGGAATTGCGTGCCGAAAAAGGCAGGAAACGGCGTGTTTGCAGCAAGTGGAATTGCCCGCTCATATGGCGCTCCGCAGGAAAAAGTCACGGGTATGGAAAATGCCAGCCGGCAATTGCTGCGTGCCGACTCGCAATTGCCGCTTCAGCACGAAGTCGAACAGCAGCGGATTGTAATTCTGTATCTTGTTCAGCACCGGCACTGCCGCGCTGTCGAGCAGCCCGGCCTTGGCCCACCGATGCGGAGAAGTCAGCGGCAGCACGCCGGGCAGCGGGTAATCGGTGCCGTTGAGCAGGCGGGCATGCCAGTCGCGATGTTCGATGATCGCGCGCAGGATCCGGGACGGGCGGTTGCGCAACACGACCGCCGAGATATCCCCGAACAGGTGTTGCAGCGGCATAAAATGCATCGCACTTCGGCGACGCGGGATCGATGCCCATCGCGGACGGCAGCCACTTGACCGCGCGTGCGCCGTCCGACACGGCGGCCGCCAGTGCGTCAACGGCTTCGGGCCGGGGGATGAATCGAACACGCCCACTCGAAATGTTGCGGATAGTGGCGCGCAAGTTCGCGGGCATAGGCATTCGGAACGTGGAATGCGGTGCGTTCCGGCAGCGCCCTGCCCGATTCGTCGTATGCCTGTTCGAAGGCGAACAACAGCAGTTTGCAGCCGGGTTTCAGTTCCTCGACCAGATGCGCCAGACGCTCGACATAGCTCAGGTCAACCCGCGTTTTTTCGGCGCAGGCCGCATCCAGATAAAACTCGTGCTGAGCAAATTCCACCGGGTGCCATACGCTATCCATGTCTGGCGAGGTGTAAATCCCGCTGCCCGAATCACCCGTGCCCGCAATATGGGCATGCGCGTCCCAGACCCGCTCGGGCACGATTCCCGACCACGCTGCGGTGACAATCGGATGTTCGGCAAGGTATTTCGGGAGGATGGTTCCACAGGCGTTGAGCAGCCTGCCTTTCAGCAGACCGGCACTGGCGGGCGTAGCGGCCAGCGCAAAGCCGGCAGCCAGCAGTTGCTGCAGGAAACGGCGGCGATTCGCGTTCATGCTCTGCATCGGACTATGCCGTCTCCGCCCAGGTCTTCAGCGTCATGTAATCCAGTTTTCCGGTGCCGAGCAGCGGCAGCGCATCGACGCGCTGGATCTTGCGCGGCACGGCGATCTCCGGCCAGCCGTTGTCGCGCGCGACGGTTTGCAACACGTCACGGGTAAGTCCGGCATCGGTGGTGAACAGCACGATGGTTTCACCGCGCTGCGGGTCGGCTTGGGTGGAAGCGGCATGCGTGCCACCCGGTGAGGCAAGCACGGCCATCTTCTCCACCACCTCCAGCGAGACCATTTCACCGGCCACTTTGGCGAAACGTTTCACGCGCCCGACGATTTTCAGGAAACCGTCCCCGTCGATGTTGACGATGTCGCCAGGTGCTGTACCAGCCCGCCCCCATGCTGGAGGACGGCGGTTCCAGTTCGCCGGGTCTTTCGAATCGCAGGTACCCGGACATGAGATTGGGGCCGCGCACATGCAACAAGCCGCCATCCTCGATACCGGGCACCTAGTCGATACGGTGTTCAATGCCCGGGAGCAGGTGCCCCACTGTCCCGGTTCGGTAGGTCATCGGTGTGTTGACCGAAAGCACCGGCGCCGTCTCGGTCGCGCCATACCCTTCAAAAATACGGATGCCAAACTTTTCAAACCATATCCCGCGTACCGCGTCGGAGAGTTTTTCGGCCCCCGCGATCACATAACGCAGACGGAAGAAGTCGTATGGATGGGCAAATTTAGCGTAGTTTCCCAAGAACGTGCTGGTGCCGAACAGGACTGTGCAGTTGCGGTCGTAAGCCAGTTCCGGAATGACGCGGTAGTGCAGCGGCGTCGGGTAGAGGAACAGGTTGGCGTTATCAGCACCGGCAGCAACGCGCCTGGCGGTGAGCCCGAAGGAATGGAAGATGGGCAGGGCGTTGAGCACCTTGTCGTCCACCGAGAAGTCGATCACCGCGCGTACCTGCGCGATGTTTGACAGTAGCGCGCGATGCGACAACACCACGCCCTTGGGCTTGCCTTCCGATCCGGAGGTGAACAGCACCACGGCAGGTTCATCAGGGGCTGTGGGCAGCTCGATCGCGCGCGGGCGGCGCAAGGCATAGAGCACCAGCCACAGCTTGTCCGCCAGGCCGACCTGTTCGCGCAGGTCTTCCAGGTAGATAAGGCGTACCGCTTGCAATCCGGAAAGCTTGTCCGTGAGCTTGGCCTGCTCCACGAAGGCGCGCGATGCGACGATGGTCTGAATCTGCGCCGCCACGCAGGCCGCCTGCAGCCCGTCCGTGCCCGCCGTGTAATTGAGCATGGCAGGCACGCGCCGCAATGCAGTCAGGCCGAAAATCAGGCTCAGCGTCGGTGCGACATTAGGCAGCAGCAGGCCGACGCGCTCGGTTTCCGAAGTTTCCCTGGCAACCAGACGGCCCAGCACCAGCACCATCTTCAGCAGATCGTTGTAGGAATATTCGATCTGTTTCATGTCCTCCAGCAAGCGGCGCTTGCGGCCGAATATTTCGGTTGCATCGATAAACGCGGAGTACAGGGTCTGCTTGGGGTGCGAAGCAAAGATCATTTCCTGCATCAGGCGGCGCAGCGCTTCACCCGCCATGCGACGGCGCAGTTTTGCCGACGGTGCGTCCGGCATGGCGATACGCGTCGCAGGCAAAATGGAAATGGATATTTTCGGGAACAGTTGCTTGGGCATCTTGCCGGACACCCGTGAAAAATAGCTGCGTGCCCCGCCGTCCAGCCGGATGGCACCAGCGTTGCGCCAGTCTTGGCGGCAACGAACGCAGGCCCCTCGTAGACCTTCATCAGGTTGCCGGTAACGGTGATGCGCCCTTCCGGAAAATCATCACCGGCCGGTAGGTGTCGATCAGTTTGATGACTTTCTTCATTGCCATCGGGCTGGTCGGATCAACGGCCAGATAATCGACCAACGACAGGATGATCCGGAAAAACCAGAGCCGGGAGATGCCTAGGTATGGACTACAAACACCGGGTTGACCGGAAGGAACAGGCCGAGCAGCAAACCGTCCAGGAAGGACTCGTGATTGGCAATGATGAGCAACCGTTCCGTCTTTAAGACTGAAGCGTCTCCGCGCACCTGTAATCGAAACAATAGTTGCGCAATGATGCGCAGGATTACCCTGATCAGTCCCTTCATTCGCGATCACCAAGAAAAAATTCCCGAGGCGGGGATTGTATGCAAATTCCTCACCGTGTGTCAGGTTATGGTTTACCGGAAACTTGCTTTTGGCGTACCAATCCAGTACCTTGCGTCCCTCGCTAGGGGTCTCCGCGATGGCGGAGTGAGACACACCCTTTGAACCTGTACGGGTCATGCCGTCGTAGGGAAGCATCCATCCGGTGCTCCCAGCATTTGGAGCACCATCATGAACGCACCTGAGTTTCTATCCAAAACCGCCCACGTTGACGCAGCCGCCATCAAGCCGCTGCCGAACTCGCGCAAGATCTACGTCGAAGGCAGCCGTCCCGACATCCGCGTACCGATGCGCGAGATCACGCTGAGCGACACGCACCTGAACAACGGCGTGGAGAAGAACCCGCCCATCTACGTCTACGACTGCTCCGGCCCCTACACCGACCCGGACGTGAAGATCGACATCCGCTCCGGTCTGGAAGAACTGCGCGCACCGTGGATCGCCGAGCGTGATGACACTGAAGCCTTGCCGCGCCTGAGCTCCGACTACGGCCAGCAACGTCTGGGCGACCCGGCATTGGCCGGCATGCGCTTCAACCTCAAGCACACCCCGCGCCGCGCCAAGCCGGGCAAGAACGTGACGCAGATGCACTATGCGCGCAAAGGCATCATCACACCGGAGATGGAATACATAGCCATCCGCGAGAACCAGAAGCGCGACGGTCTTTCCGAGATGATGTTGCAACAACATCCGGGCGAGAACTTCGGCAAGGCCATGCCGAAAGAGATCACGCCCGAGTTCGTGCGCAGCGAAGTCGCCGCCGGACGCGCCGTGATCACCACCAACATCAACCACCCCGAATGCGAACCGATGATCATCGGCCGCAACTTCCTGGTAAAGATCAACGCCAACATCGGCAACTCCGCGCTCGGCTCCAGCATTCAGGAAGAAGTGGAGAAGATGACCTGGGCCATCCGCTGGGGCGGCGACACGGTGATGGATTTGAGCACCGGCAAGAACATCCACGAAACACGCGAGTGGATCATCCGCAACTCGCCCGTGCCCATCGGCACCGTGCCCATCTATCAAGCGCTGGAAAAGGTGAACGGCAAGGCCGAAGACCTGACCTGGGAGATCTTCAAGGACACGCTGATCGAGCAGGCCGAACAAGGCGTGGACTACTTCACCATCCACGCCGGCGTGCTGCTGCGCTACATCCCCATGACCGCTAAGCGCATGACCGGCATCGTCTCGCGCGGCGGCTCCATCATGGCCAAGTGGTGCCTGGCACACCACCAGGAAAACTTCCTCTACACGCACTTTGAAGAGATCTGCGAGATCATGAAAGCCTACGACGTGACCTTCTCGCTCGGCGACGGCCTGCGCCCGGGCTCGGTGTATGACGCCAACGACGAAGCACAACTCGGCGAACTGAAGACGCTGGGCGAACTCACGCAGATCGCGTGGAAGCACGACGTGCAAGTGATGATCGAAGGCCCCGGCCACGTGCCAATGCACATGATCAAAGAGAACATGGACCTGCAATTGAAGTGGTGCCACGAAGCACCGTTCTACACACTCGGCCCACTGACCCAAGACATCGCCCCCGGCTACGACCACATCACCAGCGCCATCGGCGCGGCGCTGATCGGCTGGTTCGGCACCGCCATGCTCTGCTACGTCACACCCAAGGAGCACCTCGGCCTGCCCAACAAGGCCGACGTGAAGGAAGGCATCATCACCTACAAGATCGCCGCCCACGCCGCCGACCTAGCCAAGGGCCACCCCGGCGCGCAGATCCGCGACAACGCCATGAGCAAGGCACGCTTCGAATTCCGCTGGGAAGACCAGTTCAACATCGGCCTCGACCCCGACCGCGCACGCGAATTCCACGACGAGACCCTGCCCAAGGAATCCGCCAAAGTCGCCCACTTCTGCTCCATGTGCGGCCCGCAGTTCTGCTCGATGAAGATCAGTCAGGACGTGCGCGACTTCGCCGCCGCGCAGGGCATCGCTGAAGCAGAAGCACTGGCGAAAGGGATGGAAGTGAAGTCGGTGGAGTTTGTGAAGCAGGGGGCGGAGGTTTATCACAAGGCTTGACAACTGCGGAAGCCACTCAAACCCGGGGCATGATATGATTTTCCCGGTTAGAAACACCGAGTTGCCAGCAGAGAGGAAGCAGCATGCGTCTTACACCGGATCAGGCACAGATCACCAAAAGCACCGTGGCCCGAGTACTGGGTACGGAGAGTCGCGTCTGGCTGTTCGGTTCGCGCGTGGACGACAACCTGCGCGGCGGCGACATAGATTTACTGGTTGAGACCGAAGCAAGGTTTCCCAACCGTGCCAAGGTCCTCTGCAATCTCTATGGCGCACTGATCATGGCGTTGGGCGACCGCAAACTGGATGTCCTGCTCAAGGATGGGCGCACCGCCGAGGCGCCGATCTTCGGCATCGCCAAACGCACCTAGGTGTGCTGCTATGACCCTTGCTTACTTGCCAGAGCACGCCGAGAACGCCCTGCTCGCGCTTAACCTGGCCAGGAAGGAAGCGACCCACCTCGCCTACACCCATCGCACTTTGTATGCGCAGCACATGGATTTGGAGTGGGTGTGCAACCTCACCCAGCGCGACGACCTCGCGGAAAAGATTGACGCATTCGTCAGCCGCTTCGGTAGACTGCAAGACCACATCGGCGACAAACTCATTCCGCGATTTGTCTTTCTCCTTGGCGGCACCCCAACATCCTTGCTGGACAACCTTGCCTATGCCGAAAAGGCAGGTTGGGTGGAAAGCACCGAATCATTCATCAGCGCGAGGAAACTCCGCAATCTCCTCGTTCACGAATACATGGCCGAAGCGGAGCTGTTCCTCGAAGCACTGCAAACAGCTGACGAAGCCTCTCGCATGCTCATGGACATCGTCGCCCGCATCGAACATCAGGCTCAGTCGCTTGGCCTCGATAAATCGCAGTAGCGGAACGCAAATTCTTCTCAGGAATCCGTCAAGGCGGCCCACTTCTGCTCGATGAAGATCAGCCAGGACGTGCGCGACTTCGCCGCCGCGCAGGGGATTGCCGAAGCAGAGGCTTTAGCGAAAGGGATGGAAGTGAAGTCGGTGGAGTTTGTGAAGCAGGGGGCGGAGGTTTATCACAAGGCGTGACAGGCTTCACGTCCGCGCTGTCCCCGCAGGGCGCAGGCCGTGGCTGCAGGGTCATTCGTCCCGGTGGCGCATGCGCAGATTGTCCGAGAGTGAAACCACAATAATCCTCCCGGCTCGTTATAATCGCGCCATTGAATCAAGACAAACAACGCCATGCGCCCTTCCATAGCACTGCAAAACCACCGCGAGGCCATACGCGAAATCGCCCTGCGCCATCGCGTGCGCAACGTGCGTGTGTTTGGCTCCGTGCTGCATGGCGAAGACACCGAAGACAGCGACCTTGATTTGCTGGTTGAACCACTACCGGAAACAACCCTGATGGATATTGCCAGGATACAGGTGGAAGTGGCAAAACTGCTCAACGTCAGTGTGGACGTATTGACCCCCAATGCTTTGCCCGACAAATTCCGCGCACATGTGCTGACCGAGGCCGTCCCGGTATGAGCAAATCCGATATCCTGCGCATTCCCGATTATCTCGAGCATATCCTCGAAGCCATCGAGCGCATCGACCTGTACCTTGCGGACACCGATGAAGTCGCATTCCTGAATGACCAGAAAACACAGGATGCAGTAATCCGCAATTTTGAGATCATCGGCGAAGCAGCGCACAACATCGAGCGCTTCCACGCCGAATTTGCAGCTGCCCACCCGGAAATTCCATGGACAGTCGTATATGCGATGCGTAACCGCGTCGCACACGGCTACTTCAAGGTTGATCTGGAAATGGTCTGGGAAACCATCCGCACCGATTTGCCGGAACTGCACACACAAATCAAACAACTGCTCGACGAAATCAAATAAGCCTGCGCGACTTCGCCGCCGCGCAGGGCATCGCCGAAGCCGAGGCGCTAGCAAAAGGGATGGAAGTGAAGTCGGTTGAGTTTGTGAAGCAGGGCGCCGAGGTTTATCACAAGGCTTAAGCTGCACTTACTCTGAATGACAAACGGGCCGCATTGCGGCCCGTTTCGTTTCTCCTTATTTTCCAGAAGCGTTCAAAGCTCTACGTATTCGGCCCGCAACCCGTGCGGAACTGTCGAGTTGATGCTGCCAAACGCGAATCACCTTCCAGCCCTCCCGGCGCAACTCTCGGCCGACTTTCCGATCCCTCTTCTGGTTGGAGGTGATCTTGGTATCCCAAAACACTTGGTTGCTGCTTGGCCGCTTGTAGCATTTCGGGCAGCCATGCCAGAAACAGCCATCCACAAATACAACAACCCGTTCCCGTCTAAAGGTGAAATCCGGCTTGCCGAAAAGCGGCTGGTTGCGCCGCCAACCGGTGATGCCGTTCTCACGAAATATTTCAATCAGGCGCAACTCGGTGGCTTTGTTTCCGCGCGAACGGATCAATGACATGACCTCCGAGCGTTTTTGTTTGCTCCAGATGTCGGCCATGAGTCTAGGTTAGTAGCGCATAGCGCTTGGTCACGGCTTCCCAATCCGCTGCTTTCATTAAATCGGCCGCTTGCACCAATTCAAATGGGAACCTACCGGATCGGGTACTCATCTTGATTTGCGACCCCAATGGCTGTGAATAGCCCAATTCAAACAGCCAATATTCATCACTTGAAGTACTTGCCTTGCCCGCCTGCTCGGCAGAAATTTCACATCGCTTCACAATCCGTACCGACTTGACCTCGTAGAGATGGGATATGAAGCGATCCTTTTTGTCCTTGTAATAAACTCCGGCTGCGAGGTAACGCACTTCACGCATCACGTTGCGTTCAACTGATTTTTTGTCGGTTGTAGTAACAGGCATGTGATACCAGCCCGCAGTGCCGCTCCTATACCGCTCAACGTATTCATCGCGCCGCCCCGGCCCAAGAGAAGTTGCCAGCGTTAAATCTTTATAGCGCCCGAGATAGGTTCCCATCGTCGCAATTCGTGCCGAGTCCTCAGCCAGATATTGATCCGTCTCGGGAACGACGTAATGTGCATCATGCTGCTGCGGGAAGCGCTCCGCCAAGAACTGTTTCAGCCAGCTGTTTGAACTACCCGGCAACAGCGGAAAGCTGCCGATGCCCACTTCTTCAATTGCTTCCGCATAAGGATTGCGACTATTCACCTCGTCGAAGCAACCCGGATACAACACAAATGCGCCCAAGATCGGGCGCGTCTTTTCAGGCCGATCGTCATCGGCTTTGTGCACATGAATCAGGGCGTCGCGATAGCGGTGCATCTGGTTGATTGCATCATTGGGCGGCACATCAGCTGCTTCGTTATCGGTGTCGATACGATATTTCGCGTCGAAGATCCACTGCACCTTTCCGCCGTCAGCCAGTGTCGCTTCAAGGTAAATATCCGGGCGTTGTTCGGTAGTCCATGAGTAGATTTTGCCGAATGCGGGATTGGCAGTGGAGGAGAAGGTCGGTTCGTGCACCAGTTTGATTGTTACGCCGTCATCTCTCGAAAAATGAAACGCTGCCCCCATGCCATCGATGAGCGTCTTTTCCAGCCGCTTGCCATTCAGCTTCGCGCGTTCGCTCTTGGTTTCATCAAAGCCCAATTCCAGCAACATCCGCCGCACTTCCAGCAAACACCAAACCTCGTACAGTTCCGCGACCGATTTCATGGAAATGGATGCGTGCCGCCCAAACGTATCCAGATACAGCTTCAGTTCCTGCCATATCCGGTACACGGCGGCATAACCCGCCCGCTGGTGCAGCACCAGGGATTCCGCCGTTAATCCATCGAACGCCCCCACCTCGGCAAAGAATGGTCGGTTCAGCAATTGCTCAAGCGGCTTTATCCAACCGCCAAGCTCGCAAATAAACGTGGGGGAAATGCGGCCCTGATCCGGCGACTTGTCTTCCCGCTCCACGCGTTCTTTGAAGCGAGCTATCTCCAGAATACTTTTGGTGAGCACCATTTTCACAAACCGGTTTTCCGGTGTGTCGACCGACAGGCGCTGCGAAGTGATTCGGTAACGGTGTTGGTACTCGCCGCTCTGCAAATCGGCGGTAACCCGCTCTTCCAGCTTGGGCGATAAGCGGCCGCGCAAACGTTCCGCCCGAACAGCATGCTCGTAAGGCAGCAACCTCGTATGCGGTGCATGGCAAATGCGCCGGACACCCTCTTCCAGCGCGGTGCGCAATTTCCCGAAGTGCGCCAGCCACAGCAGCGGAAAACGCTCGTGCGGCTTGCGCGATTTCGCCAGTTCCTGGTCGGTCTTTTGCGCCAGCGAGAAACGCCACAACGGATAACAGGCATCCACATCGCGGTGAATAACAGCAAGGTCATCCGCCATTACCATTTTGGTCGGCAATACCTCAAACGACACATACTGCTCAACCGTGCGCCCCGCCACCGCATAGCGCACACCCAATCGGAACCAGCCGATGTCGTTGCCGAAATTGATGCTGCCGCGCAGCGAACCGCGTTTGTAATGAAACCCCTCCTCCACGCCGCGCAAACGGTGAATGACAGCAGGCTCGACGCCGCTGCTCACCGCGCCCTTGAACAAGAACTCAAATTCGTATTGTTTGTTTTCAAAGAAAAGTGGCTCTGGCAAAGCCAACTCGGTTAGCGGCTGCGGGGGCAAAAGCACACCGCTTGGCGGCATAACCACATCGACTAAAAGGGCTGGATTAAAGCGGAGCGAACTGACTGGCAGGTTGGCTTTGCGTGCCTTGTGCGTTTTGTCGAGCAGGTCTTGCGCATTGGCAACCTCCTTCGTCCACACGGACAAATCAAAGTGCGGCGTTTTGAGGGTGAGGATCTCAGGCACGGTGGTGTGACCAGGGCATCAGGGCCAGAATGTAGTGAACCCGTTTGCATCCAGCCGCGTCTGCATCCATGCCAGCTTTTGTTCCGCACGCCAAGCCGTCATACACACGCCCCCGTCTGCAATCTTTTCGCGCAACAGATCGGGGCGGGTTTCCGCCTTGCCCGCAAACTGTTTAACAATCTCATCGCGCAATCTCGTCAGCAGACTGGCATCGTTCTCAAACCCCAATTTCTCCGCATCGCCGTCGATTCTCGGCAACACCTTGCTCATCAAAAAGTCATCCCACACTGCATACAACTCTGCCTCGTCTTTCGGGTTAAAGCACAGCACCGCCAGCAACAGCTCGTTCAGCGCGCGGTATGCCAACTCGAACGGCGAGCCTTTCAGCACCGCATTGATCGCCCCCATGAAGGCAATGCTCTTTGCCCCGCCCGCATCGGCGGCCATAGCGGCCAGTCCGTCTTTGGTCGCTTTTGACAAACGCGGGAAGCTTAGCGTCTTGTGCCGCGTAACTTTGTCTTCCGCAAAAAACTCGGCAAAGTCGTTGGGATAGAACACCCCGAAATCGATGGTGAATGCACGGTCGATCACCTTGCGTGAAAAACCGTGCGTGGTCTCATCCATGTTCACCGTGCCCGCCACGATCAAATTTGGGGGCAGCGGAATTCCCACTGCAACAAAGTGCGCCCACAGCCCGTCGAGTTGCGTATCCGCCAAGTCCAGTTCTGCACGCAATGCCTGTTGCCCGGCAGCGTCCAATTGCTGGATCGTGGCCGCCTTCAATAACGGATCGCAGGTGTAATGCCCCTCTTCCCACTTGCGTGTTTCCACCACCGCCAAATAGTCTGCAAAGTACTGCTCTACCGGCGCAAGGTTCATCTCATCCAAACACAGCCAAAACGGCATCATCTCGTCAGGCGATTTGCAAGGCAGCTCTTGATCCGATGCTGCTGGCAGCAGCGCCGCATCCTGCCAAGCTTGCACCACGAATTTCAGCAAATCCGTCACCACATATCTCGCTCCATTTGGTCCAATACGCGACACATAACCCAGCAAGTCAGACGGCTCGTGCCAATCGGGGCGCACTGGAATTAGGCAGTAATTTGGAACTGCACCCTCGTGATGTGACGCAGCGGCTTGCTCGCGTACAAAGCGGGTTTTCCCGGTGCCGGAGATGCCGGCTAGTAATAGGAATGGTTTGGGTAAGGAATAGGCAATATTGATATCACGCTTAATTGGAACATGTCGGATGTTTGATGCATCCTGCATTTCTCCAAGTTTGTGAATTTCATCGCGAAACCATGCAATTTTCTTTTGGGGAGAATTGTTATATTGAGTATTGCCGTTGTAGTACCCAACATTAGGAAGGTGAGCGATTATGGCTTCAATAGCTGATCGATCATTTCCACCCGCACCAAGTGCATCATTCACATCGACTAATTTACCTTGCGCAAGTTGATCTGCGACTGTGCGAAATCTATCAAAAATAATACTTATAGCCTCTTCGCCACGTTGGGCGTGCACCTTTTCTGAAAGGTGATCAACTTGAGTGATTTTTACTGAATTTCTTCGGGTTATATATTCCAAATTTTTATCTTTAAGTTGATCAAGCCCATCGATAATTTTCGTATATACGCTGTTATCCATTTTTATTTCCTAGAAATAAATTTTTTGATTGTTGATGCGACACCAAAAGCCAAGACATAAGGGACGCCATTGCCAATCGTTTTAAATTTTGCAGATAACGTCATTGTCGGCGGCAGCAGATATTCTTTGGGTAATGATTGGATAGCCAAAGCTTCTGCGGCGGAAATTCGCCTCGGCAGCCAAGGATGCAAATGTACTTCGTTGTTGCCATAAGCGGCGGTTGGTGAGTAGCGCCAGCGATGCAGTCGCTTGTATGATTTTTTTGAATCATCGCCTTCTTCGATTACTTCAAATTTGGCGAGACCCGCTCGAGGGGTAAAGTAGTCCGCCCCATTAGGATGGGTTTCAACGCTGTTCTTTTGAAACCAATAGTTAATCGTCAGCTCCTCCGGTGATTTTGTCTTAGTCGGTTTGCCCCCGAATTTATTGGTTTTCGGCCAGGTAAAGTTTAGCGCTTGCGTTCCTGGATAACTCATTTTCTCTTCCCAGTTGAATTGGGAAATTTTTTCGGCACATCTGTTCTTATTAAGTACACCAAACATCAAAATGCGCTGCCTATCTTGAGGCGCCCCGAACTCCAGCGCATTAACCAGCCTATCGGTAAAAACGTATCCGGCCTTGGTGAGCTCCTCCTGCAAATGATCATAAAATTCCCGGTGTATTTTTGTGCGCCAAAGCCCTTTTACATTTTCAAATAAAAACCAGTCTGGTTTGTTTTTAATAATCAGATTGATGTATGAGCTTGACAGCTTTCCATTTTCACCTTCCTTGCCCCTGTTTTTTCCACCTACTGAAAAATCTGGGCAAGGCGGTCCACCGATAAAGCCAACAGTCTGAAACTGTTTTTTTGCTTCTTTGACGTGCGCAGTCAATTTGTTCTTTTGGCTAGCCAGGTAATCATTTATTGATGCTTCGCTATATCCAAATGCAGGTACATCTTTATGCAGTTGTGCTCGGCTATATTTGTATGCCGCCATAAAATCTGGATTGATTTCGTTGACAAATACAACATCAAAGCCTGCTTTCTCGAACCCCAAGTCAAGGAATCCAGCGCCAGAAAAAAAGGAAAATACAGCGTGTTTATTCATAGTTGAGAAATATATTTTGTATATCGTTAGGTTGGGGTGTGCGCGCAGCAATGTATTTCAATGCGCCGAATTATGGACTGTGGTCGAATTACTTTCTTCAAATTTCTATTATCTCCAATCAAGCAAGGGCAGCCTGCCCAGGGTAGTCGTTGACTGATCCAGCGACGGTGGACTATCCATGCAGGTAATAAAACCCAACTTGATATAAAAGCTTTGGCCTCGTTGTGTAGCATAAGGGAGTGGTGTTGGGACAACCGTCATTTCTTCTGATTATCAACAAATATGTCTGCCCTATGCCGTGACAGAAATTCTGCACTTGGCATAAAGCGCTCCGGTAGCTCAATCGACTTTCCATGCAGCGGGACTAGCACCTCTCTTATGAATGACTCGTCCCGACGCTTAAGCTCATCTGACACAACGATCTTGAAACCATCATCGATGGTTATCAGCCCTTTATCGAAAGCCCTATCGTGAATCGCCGAAAGACACAGACCATTGCTTGGATTCAAACGATTCGCCTTGTCTTTGCTCCACGGTACGATGTGACTTGCGATCAATAAGCGTGGCTCGGACAAGCCAGACATACAGCAGCGTCCTCGGTAGCTACTCAGCACGGCGCGACGAAAGAAGCTTTGCTTGATGCGCTGTTCGGTTACGACTCTGCGGGTCTCTCCGGTGAAGTCTTCTGGAATGAGCTGTTCATCAGCATCGTCTATCGGCTGTGCATCGGCGTCCAGTTTTCGCCTGAGCAATTCGCTCTCTACAGCTAGCGCCTCCCAGTCGGCATGAAATTCTGCCCAAATCTCTCGGTCAAGATTTGATGCTCCCTCAAGACCTTTGCGACCTGTGCCCGTGATGGCGGGATCGAGACTGGCAAAGTTGCTCAGCTTCATCGCCACGGCACCGGGCGTCCTCCCAATCAAGCCAGCAAGTTTGATGACTTCCGGGGTGCGCATATCTAGTTTGCCGAATGGTAGTTGGCAGTACAGATGGAATGCGAGCTTAAGTTGTTCTTTCGTCCAACGGTTGGTAGCCATTATGCCCTCCGGCGATTCACATCATCTTCAGTCAGGCAAGCTGGCTGTCGGCGCGCCATGAGCTTGCGCAACGACGCTTTTGGTTTGGGTGGCTTTTCCATGGACGAGTTGAATGCCGCAAAGTCACGCTGGGTAATCATGAGTGTGTCGCAGTCCGACACCACACGACGCGCAGCTTCATATGCGCTCTGCAACATAAAGTTGGGAACGGTCATGCCCATCAACCCTGCGGCGTGTTCAATTATGGTTTTAGCCTCTGCGCTAGTGCGCAAACTGATTCGCAATGATTTACTGGTGGTGATTGCTGACATAGCGTGTTCCCCAACTTACAGATTCAAGTATTTTGCATCAAATTGCTCATACGATTTATTCAGCAGCGACGAAGCATACGCGGATTTAGTTGATGATTTGTGCTCTTGACCTGCCTAGAGATCATCCATCGTAACCTCGACAGCGCGGCCCTTTTGCTTGAAGCGCTCCTTGGCAAGGTACACGAGTTGCAAGCCATCGAGTTCTTCCAGCATGGCTTCGTATCGCTCTGGCGGCACCATGTCGAAAGCGGGCTTGTTGCGGTTGAGCACGGCGACCGTTTGCCCGCCCGACTTACGGAGGACATCGTTCGGATTCTTCTTGAATTCCGTCATGCTGACGGAAAGGTCTGAAAGTATCGTTTCCATTGCCATGATTCAGCTCCTTGATTGGCTCTGATCTATGGGTAGATTAAGCCAGTGGACGGACCTTGAATCAAGCGCGGCCCATGAACAATCGCCCTGCAGTTGATGGGCGGCATCACATTCCAAGCAGCGTCGCAATCTTTGCCCGCACCTCATCCAGTTCTTCATCAGATGCCTTGCCTTTTGGTGTGGCCTTGCGTGCTTTCCAGTCGAGGTTTTTTACCTGGTCGGATAGCACCGCGCCACTGACGTTTTTCGTCTGGATGATGACTTCAAACGGGTAGCCTTTGATCTGCGTGGTCATCGGACAGCACAGCATGGTGCCGGTTTTGCCGTTGTAGGCGGCGGGGCTAAGTACCAGCGCGGGTCGGTGGCCTGCCTGTTCGTGCCCGGCCTGCGGGGAAAAATTCGAGCCAGACGATGTCGCCCGCGTCCGGCACGAAGCGCTTCGCCATTACCAGACTTCCTTGCCGACCTACTCGCCTGTATCAATGGGCTTGTGCTGATTGTTGGTTGTGATTCCGCCCAATAATTCGTCCAGCTTGTAAATCTTGCGGCGTACCTACTGATGACGATGCGTCCCTGTTCTTCGCGCACTTCGACCGATTGCTCCAAAGCGACATGCGCCGCCGCCATGACGGATGGCTTATGCGCACCGCCGCGCTGTTGCCCCATTTTTTACAATGACTTCCATGATGAATGCCTTTCACAATTTATTTGCCGCAGTTTATTGGGGTACTTATGGAGTGTCAACATTGTTTATACGTTCTGCCGAATTACCTTTTGAATGGCAGGACTTAATTCCGCGCATGTAACAGGCACAGATATAATCGCGCCCCATGAACTGCCGCCCCTCCTGCGCCGCCTGCTGCATCGCGCCCTCGATCACCTCTCCCATCCCCGGCATGCCGGATGGCAAGCCCGCCGGGGTGCGCTGTGTTCAGCTGACGGATGACGACCGTTGTGCGATATTTGGCCGTCCCGAGCGCCCTTCTTTCTGTGCCACGTTGCAGCCTTCGGCGGAGATGTGTGGCGATTCGCGCGAGGCGGCGCTGGCGTGGCTGGCGCGTTTGGAACGCGCGACCAGGCCGTCGGTATAATCGGCGCATCATGCCGCCGCATTCCGCCATCAACCATCTCGAGGTTTCCGCCGCCACGCCCTGCACCGGGCATTGCACGACCGCGCTGGGCGACGATGTTTGCCGCAGTTGCCTGCGCACGTTCGACGAGATCACGCGCTGGGTGGAGATGAACGAGGAGGAGAGGAGGGCGGTGAACCGGCGTATCGCGCTGGAGCCCTGGGAGCAATCGGTAGGTTGAGGCGGGTATAATCCACAGCCTTTTAAACTTATGGATGCACTGAACAAGTATGGTTTTGTCGTTCCCGCGAAAGCGGGAACCCGGTTAAATCAACAAGCTGGATTCCCGCTTTCGCGGGAATGACGACTTGATCAGCGCATCCTCAGGGTTTCTACCCTCTCCCTGGCCCTGATGGGACTACCAGCCATTCGACTAAGCCCGCAAGCGGGCAAGTCGCTGGTTATCTCCCTGCAAGGAAGAGGGGATGGTGTGTTGGCGGGAATATTGAAAAACTTTTTTATCACTGGATTCCCGCCTTCGCGGGAATGACGCACTTTATGGACATCGTATTACTACTCAAAGCCGCCATCCTCGGCGTGGTCGAGGGACTCACCGAATTCCTGCCGATCTCGTCCACCGGGCATCTGATCCTTGCTTACGACCTGCTGAACTTCAACGACGAGAAGGGCCAGGTGCTCGAGATCGTGATCCAGTTCGGCGCGATCCTGGCGCTGTGCTGGGAATACCGCGCGAAGATCGCGTCGGTGTTCGGCGGATTGGCGCAAAAAGCAGGAAGCCGCGCAACGCTTCACGCTCAACCTCGTCATCGCGTTCATGCCTGCCGCGGTGCTGGGGCTGCTGTTCGCGAATGCGATCAAGGCGCACTTGTTCGCGCCTAGGCTTAGGTCGCGATCGCGCTCATCGTCGGCGGCCTGTTCATCCTGTGGGCGGAGAAGCGCGACCACAAGATCACCGTGGAGTCGGTGGACGACATGGGCTGGAAGGATGCGCTGAAGGTGGGTTGCGCGCAGGCTTTCGCATTGATCCCCGGCACGTCGCGCTCCGGCGCGACGATCATCGGCGGATTGTTCTTCGGATTGAGCCGCAAGGCGGCGACGGAGTTCTCGTTCTTCCTCGCGATCCCGACGCTGTTCGCCGCGACGGTCTACGAGATGGTGAAATATCGCGCGCTGTTCAGCGCGGAGGATCTGGGCATGTTCGCGGTGGGCGGCATCACTTCCTTCATCAGCGCGTTCCTGTGCGTGCGCTGGCTGCTGCGCTTCATCAGCCACCACGATTTCACAGTGTTCGCGTGGTACCGCATCGTGTTCGGCCTGATCGTGCTGGGCACGGCCTACAGCGGTTTGGTGAACTGGTCGGCGGGTTAATTCGCCGGCCCGTCATTCCCGTGCGGACGCGAATCCACGAACGACAGCTCCGGGAAGCCCCCGAAACCCCGTCATTCCCGCGCAAGCGGGAATCCAGTCGATTGAAAATGTTTCCGCGCAGCGGACAAAACCCCTTGGCTTTGTCCGCTACGCGGAATTGTTGTCTTGCTGGATTCCCGCTTGCGCGGGAATGACAGCAGCTTGCTTTAGAACTTCACAGTCACGCCCGCGTTGAACGAGCGCCCCATGCCGGGGACGCCGGTGCCGTAAGCCACGCCGGTTCCCATGGTCGCCCCCTGACCGACATAGGCGCCGCCCAGCGGATCGAGGTAGTACTTGTCGAGCAGGTTCTCCACACCCAGGTCGAAGCGCACCTGTTTCCACTCGTAGCTGCCGCGCAGGTTGACCAGCCCGTAGCCGCTTATCGCCAGTTCCTTGCGCGCCGCCTGCACTTGCGTCTTGCTGTCGACCAGACGCGCTTCCAGCGTGTTGGTCCAGCCGCCCATGCGCTGCTCGACGGCCAGTTTGGCGTTGAGCGGCATGATGTTGTAGAGGTTGTCGCCGGTGGTGAGGTTCTTGCCGTTCACGTAGCTCAGCACGCCGCTGGCGTCGAAGTCGCCGTATGCGCCGCCTTTGGAGATCGCCAGCTTGCCGGAAAGGTCCGCGCCATACAGCCGCGCGCTCTGGTTGGACAGCGTGAGGTTGAGGAAGCCGTCCGTCCGCGCCGGGCAGACGATGCCGACCGATGCGCAGGTGGCCGCGTCGATGTAGTTCTGCACGCGGGTGTAGTAGGGCGACACCTTCAGTTCCCAGCCTCCCTGCGACGCGTCGCGCCATTCGGCGGAGGCGCTCAGGGTGTGCGCGGTCTCGGGCTTGAGGTTGAGGTTGCCGACATAGCCGTTGCCGTCGCCGTACCAGTTGTTCATGTTCATCACCATGGTGTTGGTGTTGGACCATGCGAAACGTTCGTACAGGTTGGGCGAGCGGTTCTTCATCGCGTAACCCGCTTCGAAGCTGGCGCCCTCGCTCGGCGTGTAACGCGCCAGCGCGGTGAGGTCGAGGTTGTTGTCGCTGCGCTGGCGATTCTTCGCGTTGAACGCGGTGGCGGCGGCATTGTAGGCTGCGCCGTAACCCTGCACGTTGCTGGTATCCATCTTCACGTTGCCATAACGGGCGCCCAGTTGCGACACCCATTGCGGGTTCCAGCGCGCTTCCCATTCGGCGAAGATGTCGGTGCGGTCGCGCTGGCCGTTGTTGATGTTCCAGAAGGTGTTGGGCGACATCATCGGCGAGGGCGGGGAAGGATCCCACCAGTCGTTCAGCCGGTATTGCTGGTACTCGATCCCGGTGCGCACGATGTCGCGCTCGGACAGGACGATGTCGGCCTTGACGGTCGCACCGGTGTTCCTGCCGTCGGTGTCCATCGGCATGCCGGGTACGTTAAGCAATGCGCCGTACCAATAGGTCTTGTCGCCGAGGAATTGCATGCTGTGCCGGGTCTGTTCGCTGTAGGCGCGCGCGACCAGTCCGCCCCAATCGTACTGGCCCCGATAGCTCAGGTTGAATTGCTGGCTGTCGCTGGTTACCGTGTCCATGCGCTGGTTGGGAAAGCCCTGGTACGGGATGTTCTGCAAGCCGAGCTTGAGTTCGACCAGATGGTTGTCGCGGCGCAGCCCCAGCGCAAGCTGGTGATTGTCCGACTGGTAGCTGGAAGAGCCGACCTCGTCGCCTGCCACGGTGGCGTTGGTCAGCGAGTTGGTGATCGTGGCGGGCGCCTTGAACGCGCTTGCCGCCCGGTAGTTCTTCGCGCTGACTGTGGAGCCGGTATAGCGCATCGACAGCATGTCGTTGGCGATGGTCGCCGACAGGTTGGCGTCCTGCGTCGCATTGTTGCTGCGATAGAACGCGCCAGCCTGTCCCTTCAATAGCGTGGCGCCGTCCCGCGCGAACTCGGGTGCGGCGGAATCCACCTGTATCGTGCCCGCGATACTGTCGCCGCCGACGCTGACCGGGGCGATCCCCGCCATCACCTCGACACTGGCAACGTTGGCGGGATCGATGTACGACAGCGGCGGGTTCATGTGATTGGCGCAGGCCGAGATGATGTCCATGCCGTCGACCTTCACGCGCACGCGGTCGTCCGCCATGCCGCGTATCACCGGCAGGCTGGATACGCCGCCCGCGCGGTACAGGCTGACGCCCGGCTGCCCGTCGAGCAGGCCGGCGGTATCGCTGGTGACCGTCCGCTGGCGGTCCAGCGCGTCCCGGTCCAGACCGACATTGTTCAACGACGGCAGCGGCTGCAACCTTTCCGCCGTTACGCTGACTTCCGGCATGGTCGCCGTCTCCGCGGCGAAAGCGTTCGGCGCGACGGCCAGTGCGACATATAAAGTAATCCGTTTGAGTTGCATTGCTCGATCTCCCTGAAAAAAATGCGCGGCGATTATCGGTGCAATGCGCTTCCTTGAAAATGCGGCATATTGTCGCACCCGCATGTTTTCTGGGTTGCGGGCTGGTGCGCGCAAAAATACCGGCACGGTGTCATAATTGCGGGGCAGACAGTTCGACCCGGAGAGATACGACATGACAAGAATGGTGCAGTGCGTGAAACTGGGGCGCGAGGCCGAAGGGCTGGAGCGTCCGACCTATCCCGGTCCGTTGGGCCAACGGATATTCGACAACGTTTCCAAGGAAGCCTGGCAGGGCTGGATACGCTTCCAGACCATGCTGGTGAACGAGAACCGGCTCAATCTGGCCGACGCGCAGGCGCGCAAATATCTCGCCACGCAGATGGAGAACTATTTCTTCGGCGCGGGCACACAGATGCCCGAAGGCTACGTCCCGCCCAAAAACTGACAGGCCGCTCCGTGTCGAAAAAATTCGTCCCGCAACAATTCCTCAACCGCGAGGTCGGCCAACTCGAGTTCAACAGGCGCGTGCTCGCCCAGGCCGAAGACCAGAGCGTCCCGCTGCTGGAGCGGCTGAGATACCTGTGCATCGTCAGCAGCAATCTCGACGAGTTCTTCGAGATACGCGTGGCCGGCCTGAAGGAACAGATCCGGCTGGGCGGCATCGCCACCGGCGCGGACGGCATGACGGCAAAACAGACGCTCGAACTGGTACGCGATCAGGCGCACCGGATGATCGAGCGCCAGTACCAGTTGTTCAACAAGGACATCACGCCCGCGCTCGCGCAGCACGACATCAAGTTCCTGCGCCGCACCCACTGGAACGAGGCGCAGCGCGCATGGGTGAAGGACTTTTTCTTTCGCGAGGTCATCCCGGTGCTGACGCCCATCGGGCTCGATCCCGCCCACCCGTTCCCGCGCGTGCTCAACAAGAGCCTGAACTTCGCCGTGGAATTGCAGGGCAAGGACGCGTTCGGGCGCAACTCGGCGCGCGCCATCGTGCAGGCGCCGCGCGTGCTGCCGCGCTGCATCCCGATGCCGCCGGAGGTGAGCGGCTGCGCGCACGGCTTCGTGTTCCTTTCCTCCATCCTGCACGCGCATGTCGGCGAACTGTTCGCCGGCATGGAAGTGCTGGGCTGCTACCAGTTCCGCGTGACGCGCAACAGCAATCTGTTCGTCGACGAGGAAGAGGTCAAGAACCTGCGCATCAGCCTGCAGGGCGGATTGCCGCAACGCCATTTCGGCGACGCGGTGCGCCTGGAGATCGCCGACACCTGCCCGCCGCAGATCGCCGAACTGCTGCTCAAGGAATTCAACCTGAACACTGAGGACCTGTACCGGGTGCATGGCCCGGTGAACCTGGTGCGATTGATGGGCATCCCGGACCAGGTCGCGCGCGACGACCTGAAATTCCCCGCCTTCGTGCCCAGCGTCCCGCCCGTGCTGCGCAAGAAGGGCGAGAACATGTTCAAGGTGATCCGCAAGGGTGATGTGCTGTTGCACCATCCTTACCAGTCGTTCAAGCCGGTGATCAATTTCATCCAGCAAGCCTCCAGCGACCCGAACGTGGTGGCGATCAAGCAGACCGTGTACCGCACCGGAACGGATTCGGAACTGATGGAGGCGCTGATCGCCGCAGCCAAGCGCGGCAAGGAAGTGACCGTGGTCGTTGAGTTGCTGGCGCGCTTCGACGAGGAAGCCAACATCAGCTGGGCGACGCGACTGGAAGAAGTGGGCGCGCATGTGGTGTACGGCGTGGTCGGCCACAAGACCCACGCCAAGATGCTGATGGTGGTGCGCCGCGAGGACGGCAAGCTGCGCCGCTATGTGCATCTGGGCACCGGCAACTACCATCCGCGCACCGCGCGGCTATACACGGACTTCGGCCTGTTCACCGGCAACGACGAGGTCTGCGCCGACGCGAACGAGGTGTTCAGCCAGCTCACCAGCCTGGGCAAGGCGCGCAAGCTCAATCACCTGTGGCAGTCGCCGTTCTCGCTGCACAGCGAGGTACTGCGTTCGATCCGGAACGAGACTGCGCTGGCCAGGGCGGGCAAGCGGGCGCACATCATCGCCAAGATGAACGCGCTGCTGGAACCGGAAACCATCACCGCGCTGTATGAAGCCTCGCAGGCGGGCGTCAAGGTGGACCTGATCGTGCGCGGCGTGTGCGCGCTGCGCCCCGGCGTGCCCGGCCTGTCCGAGAATATCCGCGTGCGCTCGATCATCGGCCGCTTCCTCGAACACACGCGCATCTTCTATTTCCGCAACGAGCTGAAGCACGATGTCTATCTGGCCAGCGCGGACTGGATGGATCGCAACTTCTTCCGCCGTATCGAGGTCTGCTTCCCGATACTCGACGCGAAGCTCAAGAAGCGCGTGATCGACGAGGGGCTCAAGACCTACCTGCGCGACAATTCCCAGGCGTGGGAAATGGACGGCGACGGACGTTACCACCTCAAGAGTGCCAAGCCCGCCTTGCGGAAATGCGCCCAGACCGAACTGCTCAAACTGGATCGCCAGTTCTCCGGTAAAGGCGATCCCGCACGACACGGGCCGGACAAGTCCGGCCCGGCATGTTCGGTTGCAGAGACTTCAGTGCTTCCTGGGGCGGCCGGTCTTGATCTTTTCCAGCCCTTCCAGTGTCAGCTTAAGTTTCGCCGCATCGACCTCGGCCAGCATTTTCAGGCCGGCGCGCAATACCTCGCTCTTCTTCACATGCAGCCCGCTTTTCTGGCACAGCTCTTTGAGCTCCGCAATCTTCTGATATTCGTCGCGCGGCATGGTGAAGCTGTCTCGAACGACCTTGACCTTGCCTTCCTTCTTCGTTTTCCTGTCGCGCTGCTTCAGGATGTCGCTCGGCTTGAGTGCGGGTTTGGCGGTGGCCGCAGGTTTCGGCTTGCTCGCAGCAGGTGCTTTTTTTACTGCTGGTCTTGTTGCAGTGCTTGCCGTCTTTGCGACGGCCCCCTTGGTTGCCATGTCATTCCCCTCGCGTTAAAGTGGTAAAAGCAGTGTATACGGTATATGCTGACAAGTGAATAGATGGTCGGAGGGTATCGTGGAATTGATCCTGTGGCGACATGCGGAAGCTGAGGACGGCACGCCGGACATCACGCGCGCGCTCACCGCCAAAGGCAGGAAGCAGGCCGCAAAGACTGCCGCATTCCTGAAGGCCCATCTGCCCGCCAACACCCGCATCCTTGTCAGTCCCGCCACCCGCACACAACAGACCATCGCTCCGCTCGGCAAGCATTTCGAACTGGCCGATGCCATCGGCCCCGGCGCCTCTGCACAGGCGGTACTCCAGGCGGCAGGTTGGCCGGATGCCGACGGCACCGTCCTGGTCGTCGGCCATCAACCCACACTCGGCCACATCGCCTCGCAATTGCTCGGTTGCGGAAACGACTCATTAAGCATCAAGAAGGGTGCGCTATGGTGGTTCAGCCAGCGCGAAGGGGTTTCACAAGCCACCTTGCGTCTGGTCATCGCACCGGATCTTTTGTAGGTTTCATCTCTAAACATCGGGAGGGCATCATGTTTGAATCTGCTGAACTCGGACACAAGATAGACAAAGCCACCTATGACGCGGAAGTGCCCAAGCTGCGCGAAGCATTGCTTGAAGCACAGATGGACTTGGCCAAGCTGGCGAAATTCCCGGTCATCATCCTGGTCGGCGGCGTGGACGGCGCGGGGCGCGGCGAGACCGTGAACCTGCTCAATGAATGGATGGATCCGCGCTTCGTGGAAACGCACGGCATGGGCGAACCGTCCGACGAGGAACTGGACCGCCCGATGATGTGGCGCTTCTGGCGTGCATTGCCACCCAAGGGCAAGGTCGGCGTGTTCCTCGGTTCCTGGTACACCTGGCCGATACTCAACCGCGTGCATGGCATCACCAAGAATTCGCAACTGGACCAGAGCCTGGAGCGCGCCAAGCGCCTCGAGAAGATGCTGGTGGACGAAGGCGCGCTGGTGATCAAGTTCTGGCTGCACCTGTCCAAGGATAAACAGCAGAAACGCCTGAAGATGCTGGAGAAGGATCCCAAGACCCGCTGGCGCGTCACCAAGCGCGACTGGGAACATTACAAACTGTACGACAAGTTCAACGCCGTGCACGAGAGCGTGGTGCGCCATACCAGCACCGCCGAAGCACCGTGGATCATCGTCGAGGGCTACGACGCGCGCTACCGTGGCCTGACCGTGGGCAAGACCATCCTTGATGCGATCCAGAAACGCGTCAAGGAAGCCGGCAAGAAGACCGAGGTCTCCGCGCCGCCGCCGCTGCCGTCGATCGACCAGATCAATGTGCTGAAGGCGCTCGACATGAAGCAGAAGCTCGAGAAGAAGAAATACCAGTCCGAGCTGGAGAAATACCAGGGCAAGCTGGCCCTGCTGTCGCGCGATCCGAGGTTCAGGAACATCACCGTGGTCGCGATGTTCGAGGGCAACGATGCGGCAGGGAAGGGCGGCGCCATCCGGCGCATCACCAGTGCGCTGGACGCACGTCAATACAACATCGTGCCGATCGCAGCGCCGACCGAGGAAGAACGCGCCCAGCCTTACCTGTGGCGTTTCTGGCGGCACATCCCGCGCAAGGGCCGCGTGACCATCTTCGATCGATCGTGGTATGGCCGCGTGCTGGTCGAACGCGTCGAGGGCTTCTGCTCCAGATCGGACTGGATGCGTGCCTACAGCGAGATCAACGATTTCGAGGGGCAACTGGCACGTCACCGGATCGTGGTCGTCAAGTTCTGGCTGACCATCACCAAGGAAGAACAGTTGCGCCGCTTCAAGGAACGCGAAAAGATCGGCTTCAAGCGCTTCAAGATCACCGAGGAAGACTGGCGCAACCGCAAGAAATGGGACGAATATGAGCACGCGGTATGTGACATGGTCGACCGCACCAGCACCGAGATCTCCCCGTGGACGCTGGTGGAAGCCAACGACAAGTACTTCGCGCGCATCAAGGTGCTGGAAACTTTGTGCCAGCGCATCGAAGCGGAAATGAAAAAGAAATGACCTGAGGAACCCTCGCCGACCTTTATCGTCGAACCCGGTACGCTGCCATCCATAACAGGTGGCCTTCGTTACCGGGGCGGCGTCAAAATTTATCGCAATCCATCGTTCATCAAGAAAGGAATCATCATGACCAGACAACGCGTACTGGCACTGTCCATTGGACTGTTTGCCCTGTCAGCCGCTCCCGGAATGGCACTGGCTGCCGGCAGTAACGAACCGATCCAGCCCATCGCCGCGGTCAAACCCGGCAAACCGGCCGTCGTCGAACTCGGCAAGAAACTCTACTTCGATCCGCGCCTGTCCAAATCCGGCTTCATCTCCTGCAATTCCTGCCACAACCTCTCGATGGGCGGCACCGACAACCTCAAGACCTCGATCGGCCACAACTGGCAACAGGGCCCGATCAATTCGCCGACCGTGCTGAACTCGGGCATGAACCTCGCGCAGTTCTGGGACGGCCGCGCAGCCGACCTCAAGGCGCAGGCGGGCGGCCCGATCGCGAATCCGGGCGAAATGGCCTCCAACCACGAACTTGCCGTTGAAGTCCTGCAATCCATCCCGGGTTACGTAAGGGAATTCAAAACGGCTTTCGGCTCCGACAAGATCGACATCGACAAGGTCACCGAGGCCATCGCCGCCTTCGAGAAGACGCTGGTCACGCCAGACTCGCGCTTCGACAAATGGCTCAAGGGCAATAAGAATGCCTTGAGCAAGGATGAGTTGGCCGGCTACAAGCTGTTCAAGGACAGCGGTTGCACCGCCTGCCATAACGGCCCCGCTGTCGGCGGCAACTCGTTCCAGAAGCTCGGCGTGGTCGAGCCGTACAAGACCGACAATCCCGCCGAGGGACGCATCGCCGTCACCGGCAAGGATGCCGACCGCTTCTATTTCAAGGTGCCGACGCTGCGCAACGTGGAACTGACCTATCCGTACTTCCACGACGGCGGGGCTGCCACGCTGGGCGAAGCGGTGAACACCATGGGCCGCATCCAGCTCGGCAAGGACTTCACCGAGGAGGAGAACGGCCGGATCGTCGCCTTCCTGAAGACATTGACCGGCAAACAGCCCTCGTTCCAGATGCCGATCCTGCCACCATCCGTCGACGGCACGCCGCGTCCGCAACCTTTCGGCAAGTGAACGCAGTGACGTAAAAAACAACGGGGGCCGCGAGCCCCCGTTTTCACTGGTGCGGCAACGGGACTATCGCGGTCCGTCCACAGATTGCACCAGCACGTAAGGCCGCGCCACCACAGCCCAGACCATGGCATCCTCTTCGTACCATGCCTTCGCCTGCTCGTCCGTCACACGCGCGACCCCGCCGGCGTCCATCCATTGCGACACCTGTTGCGCATCGTCTTCCGACACCCGGAACGCCACCTCCACCAGATCCAGTTCGGGGCTGACGGCGATCACGACACCGCTGGCAAAATAGCGCTGCAACTCGCGCCATGCGATCTGCGCGGTCTCCATGTTCAACTTGGCGCGATAGATCTCGTCCCGTTCGGCCCGGCTCATTGGCGGCTCCCTTTCATTTCGTCGTCGGCCGCGCCGCGCGCATCGAGTTCCCGCCACATCGCCTGCGCCACGGCCGCCCACGACGATTCGTGTTTGGACAGCGTATCGAAATGCGCCATGTAACCCGGCCCGAAGGCGCGCGTGTTGGTCAGGTGCATCAGCATCGCCAGCCCGTACAGCTCGACCTTGGTGCGCGCCTGACGGTCGCCCCTGCAGGATGCATCCCGCAGCGCATCGATGTTCTGCAGCACATCGTGCGCGAACTTCCGCACACCCGGTTCGTCGCCGCAATTGATGCCGAGCGCCAGACATTTGCGCTCGATCGCCTGATCCATCTGGTGCCCGTTCATCAGCAGGGTATCGTTGCTCAACATCGCTATTTGCCCGATCCTTTCAGATAGTCGTCCTTCAGCCGCATGTAATGCTCGGCGGAATAGCGCAGATAGTCGAGTTCCTCTTCCGTCAGCTTGCGCACCGCTTTCGCGGGGCGCCCCATGTACAGCATGCCGCTCTCCAGCACCTTGCCCTGCGTCACCAGGCTGCCCGCTCCGACCACCACGCGGTCGTGGATCACCGCATCGTCGAGGATGATGGAGCCCATCCCGATCAGGCATTCGTTGCCGATGGTGCAGCCGTGCAAAACAACCGAATGGCCGATGGTCACATGGTCGCCGATGATCAGCGGCGAACCCTCCGGTTTGTCCACCGACTTGTGCGACACATGGCCGAGGCTCAGATCCTGCACGTTCGTGCCGCGCCCGATCACGATGCGATTCACGTCGCCGCGCAGCACCGCGTTGCACCACACCGAACTGTCGTCGCCGATGATCACGTCGCCGATGACCTGACAGGACGGATGCAGATAGACGCGGTCGCCGAGGGTGGGGGAGGCAGAGAGATAGGAAGATAAAGTCATAACAATAGCTTTCAGCGGGTTCGGTATTTCAGTATCACTTCGTCTGCGCTTGGTCCAGCTTTGCGCCTATTCGTAATGTGTCCACATGCGTAGCACACGAACCGTTCTCTCTTTTGCAAAGACCTCATACACGAGGCGATGCTGAATATTGATGCGGCGCGAATAAGTTCCAGCGAGGTCGCCAACCAACTTTTCAAAAGGCGGAGGATTTTGAAAAGGCTCGACGGCGATTACCGATAATAGCGCCTCCGCTTTTGGCTTGAGCCCACTGGCCGTGATCTTCTTGGCATCTTTGAGTGCCTGCTTCGAATACACCAGCGACCAAGCTACCACTTGATCGCCTTCGAACTTTTGGCAAGAGGCTCGGCCATACCTTGCTTGATCGACTCACGCATACCCGGAACGGAGAGCAAGTAGAGCGTCTCTTGGATGGCACTCCAATCATCTGCGGAAACAAGCACCGCACTGTTGCGCTTGCCAGAGATGGCGATAGGGCGATGCGACTCGGCGGCATCATCAATGAGTCGATAGAGATTGGCGCGGGCTTCGCTAGCGGTCAACGTATTCATAGCAAATCCTTTCAGGGAATGAGAGGAGCGTACGAAAATGCGTACCGTGTGTCAAATTTCTTTCGGTGCTATTTTGAGCCTGGGAAGTTTAGCTTTTCCTTTTGCCCGAAAATCGTGGTCTGCCCCCGATTGTTCCGTCGCCGATGACCTGACAGGACGGATGCAGATAGACGCGGTCGCCGAGGGCGGGGGAGGTATTCAAGTAGTTGGATAGCGGCATCTTCATTGTCGTTCCCACTGAATTTATTGATACCTTTTTCCTTTATGCTCTATCCATCCCGCCACATGAGATCCACTAGGGTCATTATGCGTCCAGTGGATTACCCCACCTTTTTCGTTCCATTCATATTGTCCATAAAATCTGATTGAGTCCCCCTCGGCAAGGGAGTCAATTCTTTGTGCCAGGTCGATGTTGTGAGCAACCAAGAGCGTCTGGCCCGAGTTAAGGCGCACAATAAACCTTTGATGTCGGCTTCCATCGTTGTCGTCAGACAAAAGCGTTACAACCCTCCCGCTTCCTTCAATTTGGAGATTGCTTGTTCGGGATTCGTATGCTTTGAAGAACTCAGAATCGCTATCATTTACTTGAGCTGACTCTGTGTTCCTGCTTGTTTGTGATGTGGCGGAAAGTGAGCTCTCCTGCAATGTGTTTTCGGTGTTCCTCGCCTCTGCTGAGTCGCTGTTTCGTTCTGAGTAGCTGGCATACCCGTAGACCACCAACACAACCAATAGAATTGGCATCAGGCGACCCGCTACGCCATGCTTATTGTAGGACGGCTTTATTTTGCTTTGATTTTGGCGCGATATCTTGGTGCGAGCAGAAAAGGAAATATCTATCGCCCTCTTTTTGCCTGATTTGTCTATTTCTATTTCGAACGACACTGGTTCACCAAGCTTCGGACGCTGCCCGTCATTTGGAAAAGCAGAAATATGGGCGAATATTTCCCCCTTTCCATGATTTGGCGAGATAAATCCAAAGCCGCGATCATCATTCCACTTGGTAAGCTTGCCGTCGATTCTCATTGTCGTTACATACAGTAATTACAATATTCACTTGCGATGTAGCATCGCCTCAACAACTTCCACTTCATCGTCTCCCCGCCCTCAGCGGCACCAGCTTGGAGCCGCCAAATTAGACTGCGTGCGGCATCTCCCATTCTTCCTTGCGCAGTGTGACCTAGTCGGTGTTTTGATTTCAATTGGGCTCCGCCCCCAGTATTTACTTTAATTTTACTGACTGAGCGCTTTGATCATGGCTGGAAGCAGGAATCCAATCAATAGCAACGCCATCGCCGGTCGCAGCAAGTTTACAGGTTTCATGTTTCTCTCCGTGATAGCGGTGATGGCATGATTTACCGCTGAGAAAGTAAAGAACATCAACATCGCAGTAACGATGGTCGCATCCGCATATCGCCCCCAATCCACGAGATATACAAGCAAGGCTGTCATGGCCGTGGCAGCATTGGCCAGACCCGATTGAATCTGATAAGCCCGATTGGGTGCATAGCCAATTTTCTCGGAGGCCACTTCTCCCAATATCAGAGATTCAAAGGCTACCGTGCCCGACATGAGCATAACGATGAATGGACCCATAATGTGAAATTGCGATATCGCATCATGGCCAAAATAGTAGGCAAAAAAGATAGAAAGCCCTATGCCGACAGGCCGAAGCCACTCCATTGCCATTGCCAGATTCTTCTTTGTCACTTTGCCTCGCCCCCCCCAATCTTAGTTATCCGCCGAACGAAGGTAAGGGGCTGCGCTTTAGCGCAGTCCCAGCCCGAAGGGCGAACTTGACCGCAGGGTTAGGCATTGACTTAAGTTCCGTAAGTGTTGAACGCAAGAAATACTCCCGTGAATAGAGATGCGAAGGTGGCTACGACGGTAGATGCAATATGAGCGCTATTTGTTTTGAATAGGGCAAAGGCCCAGTAGTAACCGACAGCGGCGAGAAGCGAAGAAGCACCTAGCCAAATTGCTATGACTACGTTGTACGGAAGAGCCAGGCCAAAAAAGTGGGAACCATAGAATGCAAATAGGAACGCACTGTGAACTACAAAAATGCTCGTTGCTCGTATTGAGGCGCTCATGATCGGTTCTGCCTAACGTTCGAGCTCACCGGCGTGCAAAAGCGGCGCGCCGCTTTTGCACGTCCGCATGGAGCGAATTGTTAGCCACTCCATCAGAGTCGCCTTATAAGTGTGCGTACCCATGACATTGCTGCCTCTATCGCCCAATCCGTTTGTGCGAGTGAAAGTTCAGGCATTGGTTCCAAGCCAGGACCGTGACCGACCGGGTTCCGAACCTTTCGAAAATAGTCTTTCAGTATTTCTCCCTCCCAGGCAGCTAAGTAGCCCCCATTGGTCTTGCTTACGAGGTTATCGATGTACTGCGCTGCACCTGTTTCTGTTCCACGTGTCCATCCTTTTGTGGTGGACACAATCTTTATGGCACTTTCGAGCGCCTTTGCTGCAAAGATGGCGGGATCTTTGACATTGGAATCTCGACGGTCCAGGGCCTCTTTCATATCAATGTCTACGTTCTTCCAAAGTGGGTCTGCGACCAGAGCCCAAAATGGCTTCGCGATGTTCTGTTCTATTGTTTCATCCAATGCGAGCTGGATGAAACCGTTATGGTAGGTTAGCGGTGCTTTCGCGCGACGAAATCGTTCGTTGAGCTCCGCGACTTGACTCTGGTAATTCGAATTTATTGTAGCGTTCCATGCTTTCACACCGTCTGCTACGCTTCCCGGAAGTCGGAGCCCACGATGCGGACCTTTATCTCGTATTACAGCTTCGGCCAATGCCTTGGGTAGCTGGGCATTTACTTCTGCGATTTCATCTCCTCGAAATCGCATTGCCAATTCTACGAAACTGAGTCGTTCTTTGATGAATCGATCAGGATCAGCCTGACCGTTAAATGTGGCGTTCACGAACTGGCCACAAACGTGATCCCATGAGAATGAACCGGAGATAGGGACCTCGTTACCAAGATAGTTCTTCTGCGTGTACGAGTAATACCGCTGAGAGAGTTCATTGACGCCCAACTCTCTTGCTACGCGGTCATGTAATGTTTTCCACTTGATTTTGTTCGCTTCGATCTCTTTGCCTTCCGAGTTGTAATAAGGCAAAGCGTCCTTAATGATACCGAATGCTTGATTTAGAAGGCGTCTTTCGAGTTCCGTGTACTCTGACCAGATGGGTCTGTCTAAATAGCGATGTGCAAAAATGTCGGTAAGCATGTCGTTATCGTAATTCCGTGCGGCTAACGTAATTTAGACACCCTTAAAAACGCCCTGAAAGGCACCTTCGAGGCGTCTAATCCGGCAATTTTGTTGGAATGCCTTTTATTAATTGTGCTCGAAATTTTGGAGCGCCCCAAATTGTCTGACCAATGCACCATCATCCTGCCAACTTCCACTGCAGCTTTTCGCCCGCCCGCAGCGGCACCAGCTTGGGGCCACCGAACTCGACGGTGTGCGGGATTTCCCATTCTTCCTTGCGCAACGTGACCTTATCGGTGTTGCGCGGCAGGCCGTAATAATCCGCCCCATAGAAACTGGCGAAGCCTTCCAGCTTGTCCAGTGCGCCCGCGTTCTCGAACGCTTCGGCATACAGCTCGATGGCTGAATGTGAGCTGTAACAACCGGCGCAGCCGCAGGCGTTCTCTTTGGTGTGTTGCGCGTGCGGGGCGCTGTCGGTGCCGAGGAAGAATTTCCTGTTGCCGCTGGTGGCGGCTTTGACCAGTGCTGCGCGGTGCGTCTCGCGCTTCAATATCGGCAGGCAGTAGTAGTGCGGGCGGATGCCGCCGACCAGCATGGCGTTGCGGTTGTAGAGCAGGTGTTGCGGGGTGAGGGTGGCGGCGATGGTGTCGGGTGCGCTCGTTACGAATTCAGCCGCATCTTTGGTGGTGATGTGTTCGAACACCACGCGCAGCCCGGGCAGGTCGCGCAGCAGCGGTTGCATCACGCGTTCGATGAACACTGCTTCGCGGTCGAAGATGTCGATGTCGGGGCTGGTCACTTCGCCGTGCACCAGCAGCGGCATGCCGCAGGCTTGCATGGCTTCCAGCGCGGCATAAGTCTTGCGGATGTCGGTCACGCCTGCATCGGAGTTGGTGGTCGCTCCGGCGGGATACAGCTTCACCGCATGCACCACGCCGCTGGCTTTGGCCTTGTTGATCTCTTCCGCACTGGTGATGTCGGTGAGGTACAGCGTCATCAGCGGCTCGAACCTCATCCCGGCGGGCAGCGCTTTGAGGATGCGCTCGCGGTAGGCGATGGCCTGTTCGGTGGTGGTGACGGGCGGACGCAGGTTGGGCATGACGATGGCGCGGGCGAACTGGCGTGCAGTGTCCGGCAGGACGGAGGACATCAGCGCGTCATCGCGCAGGTGCAGGTGCCAGTCGTCGGGGCGGGTGAGGGTGAGTTGCTGCATGGCATTATCCCGTCTGGATGGATGGGGAGATTGTAAATCAAAGACGTATGGGCTGCCTTTACCGCAGGACGCCTTTAATCAGCGCTTGAGGTTGCGGTAAAAATTCTCGTGCGTACCTACCAACAGCAACACACGGGTCGCAGGGTCGTATTCGTAAGCCAATAAGAACAGTTGATTCACGCAATCGAACTTGTAGACGTAAACGCCAGACAAGTCACCTTTCTTGGCTTCGCTGATGCCGGGATCGCGAACGATATCGACTACAGCTTGGTCAACTGCGTCTTTCTGGTTGTTGTGTAATTTTTGTAGGCTCGCAGAAATGCGTTGGCCTGCAAAACCCGAATATCAGCCACGGAACTGACCCGGCACAAAATCGGTAAGTTGCTTGCGATCTTCCGCCTTGGCCACCAGCAATTCGCGGACGAACTCTATCGGCAGGTCGGGATTGTCCAGCGCGGCCTTGCCGACCTTCGCCCAGAATTCCAGTTGACCGGCAATGGTGCGGCATTCGCCT